>JBAZJZ010000002.1 GCA_041650995.1 Patescibacteria group bacterium | reverse complement strand
TAATCTAAAAAAATCTTTATTAAAATAAACAAACAATATATGGCACGTAGATGCGACATTTGCGGCAAAGGTCCGCTCAGTTCTGCTTCAAGAAGCCACTCCAATATCAAATCCAAAAGACGGCTTTATTTGAATTTACAAGTCAAACAAATTGACGGGAAAAGAAAAAAAGTTTGTGCAAATTGTTTAAAGACAATGAGCAAAACAAAATAAATTTATTCCCTGAGCTTGTCGAAGGGTCTTCCTTTATTAAATTATATCTCATAAAACAAAACTCCGCCATTTTCGGCGGAGTTTTTATTATTTACTAATTACTATTTACTAATTACTTCAATCTATCCTCAATCCACATCAGCCGATTGTATTTGCAAATTCTTTCACTACGCGAAAGCGAGCCGGTTTTGATGTATGGGGCCCCGAGACCGACAACAAGATCGGCAATAAAAGAATCTTCAGTTTCACCCGAACGATGTGAAACAATCGGCGCCCAACCTTGTTTTTGCGTCATCTGAATCGCGGCAATTGTTTCGGAGATTGAACCGATCTGATTTAACTTGATGAGCACTGAATTCACGGCTTTCTTATCAATCGCCATTTTTATCCTTTCAATATTTGTCACCAATAAATCGTCGCCGACAATTATGATTTTTTTGCCAAAAATTTTTGTCATCTCCATAAATCCGCCCCAATCGTCTTCGGCAAAAGGATCTTCAACCAAAACAATCGGATATTTTGCCAGCAATTTTTTATACCATGCCAAAAGTCCGGCACTTTTTAACTTTTTTTCGCGGCCGTTGATTTTTAGCCGATAATAATTCTTCTCAAAAAAACTTGAGGCTGCTACATCCATGCCGATTTTCACTTTATCTTTATAGCCGGCCTTGCCAATCGCCTCAACAATCAAATCCAACGCTTTTTCATTTGACAGCAACCGCGGCGCAAACCCGCCTTCATCCCCCACTCCGGTTTCGTATCCTTTTTTCTTTAACAAATCTTTCAGGGTATAAAAAATTTCCGAACCGGCGCGCAGGCGTTCGTGAAAATTTGAAAACTTCACGGGCATGATCATATATTCCTGGGGATCAAGACCGCTGTCGGCGTGTTTTCCGCCATTTACAATATTCATCATCGGTATCGGAAGTTTAAAATCTTTGTTGCCCACCAACCCGCCAAGATATTCATAAAGTTCTACACCACTTGCCGCTGCGGCCGCCCGAGCAAAAGCCAGAGATACTCCCAAAATTGCGTTCGCCCCAAGCCGTGTTTTATTTTTTGTCCCGTCGAGTTCAATCAAAAATTCGTCCAGCTGCCGCTGATTAAAAGTTTTTCCAACGACGGCACTCGCAATTGTTTCATTGACATTTCTTACGGCTTTCAAAACTCCTTTTCCGCCAAATCTTTTTTTATCGCCATCGCGGAGTTCCAGCGCTTCGTAAATGCCGGTTGACGCGCCGGAAGGAACTGAGGCGACGCCCATACCGCCTTCAACTTTTAATTCTACTTCAACCGTAGGATTGCCGCGTGAATCCAAAATTTCTCTAGCACGGATTGAAATAATTTTTTGCATATTAAATAAATTATTAATAATTATTCTTCGTTCTCGCGGATCACAACTTCCACAATCTTATCTTTGACAATAAAACTGACTAATCTTTTAATCTCTTCTTGTGCTTTTTGATTTGCATTCACAAGCATCTCTGGGGTCGTGGCGTTTGTTTCCGCTTGTTTTATCATTTCAGACACGGCTTGATTGTAGCCGTCATCATTTTCAAAAATTCTTTTCAAAATTCCCTGCTTATTTTCCAAACTTATGTCTCCGACAATTCGCGAATTAAAAATCTCCACGGCGGGAACGGCTACTGTTACTTTTTCTTTTTCCACCTTGATGTCATTTTCCCCAAGTTTTGCCAAATCCACACCCAGATTTACTTCCGCAATTCCGTACGCTTTTATCGCCTGGCCCCAAAGAAGATCGTGCCAAAAACTTTCTGAACTATTTGTAATCTTGATTGATTCATTGTAAACAAAACTCTGCGTGACCAAAAATCCCCGGTCGCGAAGCGCCGACAAAATCACTTGGCTTGTCACGCGCGGTTCGGCAATGCGGTTCGTCCCCCACCAGCCAACAACAATGCCTATTGCTAAAATCACCGCCCCAATTCCGGCATACGTAAAAATTTTTTTCATAAAATTTTATTAATTTTAATTTTTGCTGCACTTACCATTATAAAAATCCCATGCATCACAAACTGTCCCACCTGGCAATTTACAATTTCCTTCTTCCGGACTTGCCGTCTCGTCTGTAATTATATATTCACCGCCAGTAATCGCGCAGTAACGCGCCGCTTCAGTTATATATCCAGTCACTTTCCGGCCGCCAACCGGGCATTCGTCGCGAAAAAGCGCCCACTCCTCGCACTGGCGATTATCTTCAAAATAACAAACTCCGAATTCGCCACCGCCGCCACGCTTTTCAATCTTCAGTATTCCGCCCTTTTCTTCACAATTAACTGAGGCCGGATTTGCAATGCCAACCTGTTCGTTTGTCGCTGGCGCTGAATTTATATTTTGATTTGCCGGCATGTTCGCACCGCATCCCGCGCCGAGAAAAACTAAGCTCACGAGAAGAAATAATTTTTTCATAAATTTTTATTATTTAAAAGAAATTATTTGCCAGCCATATTTTTCTACTTCCTCCGGTGTGAAGAATTTTACATCTTTTGTTTTTAAAACATAAGTCACTTCTTTTTCCAAAACTCGACCGGTATAATCTTTTTTCTCCGGATCCCATTCGCGTAAAACTAAAATGTCGCCCGGTTTGCACTCCCAGTCGGCCAAACGCAACTCAAAATTTTTCTCGCCGCGAGAAATTTTATCAAAAAATTCAGGCCAAATTTTCTTTTCTATTCTCATAAAATTATTCAACTTCTGCGAAAAGTACTACGTAATTTTTTCCGTAGGCCTTAGCACAAGCAGGACAAGTTGTGTAAGAAAAATAAATTTTCTTTAAATTTTTATTTTTTGATTTTACATATTCAACCATCTCTTGCGCCCACTTGCCGGCATTCTGATACGGACCTTCAAAAACTTTTGTTAAAAAAGTTCCGGAAAGAGTCGCCATTTTGGCGCCTGGAACTTCGCGCGTTGCGTCAATATAAATGTCCGATCCCCAAAGAGATTTTTCGTCGGTCAACATCAGCTGATCGCCTTTTGCTCCCGCCTTCTCAATTAACGCCATATTTTTTATAATTTTCTTTCCCATGTTCAATGGGATATGAAAAAAACTTGTCACATGGTCTTTGACAAATAGTTTGTTTTCCCACTTAATCTCTTTTTCCTGCCAAGGTTCCGGGTTAAACGGTTCGCAGCAGCCTGTTCGCTCTACATTTTTTTCCATAAAATTTTAGTTAAAAAAATTAATTAGACCAAAACTAGCTCATTTCATGATCTTGGTCGGGGTAGGCGGAATTGAACCGCCGCTACACCCACCCCAAGGGTGCGTCCTGCCGCTAGACTATACCCCGACCAAAACCGCGACTGAGTTCTTTTAGTATAAATAAAAAGCGGGCCTAACGCAACTGCGTCAGGCCCGAAAATGTCCCTCCCTTCGCCACTAAATCGTGGCGACTAGAAGCCGTAGCCGATTCGTTCACCCCACGATCGGGCGAGATTATTTCGCTCGACCAAAGACACTACCTGCTCCGAGGTCTTCTCGGCCGGCGGGGGCTCGCTCCGATTCTTCTCGTCGCGCGTCTCGCCAACCTGCCCGCTTCCGTCTTTTTCACACACCACCGCGCCTCCTTTAATCCGTCTTTGCGATGCGGCGAATGTCATCCTTGATGAATCCAGCGAGAAGAACTGCGAGAAACTGCTGTTGTTCCTCCACCGTCATCTCTCGCCCCATCGGAATATTGATGTTCTCGCTGTCTCCAATGCCACCACCACCCGGCGCCCTCCATTCACCTTTCTGGTCCATCTCACGCCTCCTCCTTTCAAGACAAAAATTAGCAACTAGGCAAAAACTCAATCGAATCTTCGCTCAATCGCCAAATGGAACTAAAACCGCCCCGGATTTACCGGAGCGGTTTTTATCAAATTATCAATAAACTAAAAACCTTTCCGACAATTCAGAGTAAAAAACCAAAAGGCAAAATAATTTCCGGGGATGGTTTTCATACATTAAAAATTTATCTCAAAAACAAAATTTGTCAACCCTACTCCATTATTCCGTCAACATTCACGTCGTATAACATTTTATCCTGCACAAGATTGTATTTCAAAATTTCATTTTCCTTAAACCAAATATCAATTTCTTTTTCCGCCTCCTCCACGCTGCCTGAAGCGTGAATAAGATTTCTAATTGCCCTGTCGTCCAAATCGCTCATATCGTATGAGTCAACCGTGAAATCGCCACGGATTGTCCCAACATCTGAAGTCAAAGGCTCTGTTCCGCCGGTAAGTTTTCTAATAATTCCAACCGCTTTATTCCCCTGCCAAATCATGACGATCACAGGACCAGTCGTCAAATATTTCTTGAGACGGACCAAAACCGCCCGACCACATTCTTCGGGATCTTTGTATGGCGCCACGAGACCTTTTTTTTCATAAGACACAATTGATTTTTCCCCAACTTTTCTAATCCAATCCGGATCAACCGTATAATGTTTCTCTACTGTTTTTTCGTCAGGAATCGTCATTTTAAGTGCCGCTATCTTCAAGCCCGTTCGTTCGTAACGATGAATAATTTCGCCGATCAAAGTTCTCTGCACTCCGTCTGGTTTAATAATGACTAATGTCCGTTCTTTTTTAGGATGTTCCATATTTTTAAAAAATTTTAAACAATTAAAGTATCATAGATAAAAGCGCTAAAAATGTCAAAGTTAATTATTTAAAATTTATTTTTTCTCCGTCGCTTGTAATTTTTATATCTCCGTCCTGATCGGTCCTAAAAATTTCCACGCCATTTTTTTCCAAACGTTTTATGGCCATTAGATTTGGATGTCCAAAAGAATTATTTTTGCCAACCGAAATCACGGCGAACTTCGGCTGAACTTTTTTTAAAAAATTATCGCTCGTGGCATTCTTGCTGCCATGATGGGCAACTTTTAATACGTCCGCTTGCAAATCAACTCCTCTGCTGATTAAGTCTTCTTCCGCTTCCATCTCCGCATCGCCGGTGAATAAAAACGAAGTTTGGCCAAAAATTAATTTCCCGACAATTGAAGTGTCGTTCAAATTTTCTACCGACTTTCCCGTCAAATCTTCCACCGGATAAAAAATTTCCATTCTTACTCCCCCGCCGAAATCAAGTGTCTCTCCGGCTTTCACGATTTCCATCGGTACGTTTTGATTCTTGATCTCTTGAAGCCAAGCCAAATAATCCGGCGTGGTAAACAACACACCTGTTGATAAAATCTTTTTCACTTCATACCTTTTTAAAACTTCGATCAACCCGACCAGATGATCGGCGTGGGGATGGGTTAAAATTATTAAATCAATTTCTTTTTCAAAAAATGGCAAATTCTCGCCGAGTTTATTTACGACCGTGCTTGATGGTCCGCCATCAATCAAAATTCTCTGGTGATCCGGCGTCTTTATTAAAATCGCGTCACCCTGGCCGACATCTAAAAAATCAACTTCAAGCGCCTTACCTTCTTCAAAAAATTGAAAAAGAGAAACGCCAACCAAAATAATTATCGCCGAGAACAAACCTGCGAGGCGCGTCACTAATTTTTTATTTTTAAAATTATTAAACATTAATTTCCAAATTATCAGTCTTAATTTTTCTGCGCTGATACCAAATAAACCAACTAATTAATAAATAAAATATTATCAAAAAAATCCAGTGGATTTTCCCCGCCTCGCCGGAGGCCCAAGGAACGGCCGCCAAAAACTCCACCACCTTAATTATATAACTTAAAACGAGCCAAGCAAACCAGCCGATGATTTGGCCCAACCCGAAATAAATTAATCCGCCGAGCACGGCGACTGATCCGACCGCCATGGCGAGTGGAATCGCCGGTAAAATAAAAATGTTGGCGAGCGGCGCGATAAACGAAATTCTCCCGAAGTTGTATAAAATTAAAGGTAAGGTTAAAACAATCGCCGACATTGTCGTGGTAAAAGTTTCCTTGGCGCCAAATACCGACGGCAATTTGGAAAAATATTTTTCAAAAATCGGCGAAAGAAAAACAAGACCAATTGTCGCGGCGAAAGATAATTGGAATCCAACATCAAACGCCAAAATTTTTGGATTAAAAATGAGCATTGCTGCGGCGGCGAGCAAGAGCGCGTTTGTAATTTTAGAAATCCGGCCGACTTGAGTTGCGAGGAGCACGAGCGAACCCATCAATGCCGCGCGGACAACCGAAGCTTGGGCACCGGTTAAGATTACAAAAAATAAAATTCCGGAAAGCGCGAACCAAAAAGATTTTTTTCGGCCGATTCCGATATTTTTAGCGATTCGCAGAAGCAAAACCGCAATAATTGTAATATTATATCCAGAAATCGCGATAATGTGCGTCGTACCCGTGATGTTAAATTTTTCCGTAAGATCCGCCGGAATACCGCGCTTCGCGCCGTAAAGCAAGCCGCCCAAAAACGCTGCCTGCGGTTCTGGCAAAATTCGGTTTACGGTTGCCACTAATTTTTCTTTCGCCCAAAAAATTCCCGCCACAATTTTATTTCCCTCGCCGCTTTTTATAAATTTTATTTCTGGCCAATAACATAATGAATAAATATTTTCTTTTGCTAAATATTTATCATAAGCAAAATCTTCGATCGGCTCCGGTTCGCGCAATTTACATTTTATTTCTAATTCATCGCCATAATGGAAAACCGGATAAAGTTTAGCATTGACTAAAACATTGCCGTGAACTTCACGCCATCTACCTCCTGTTTCCAATTTTTCACTCTTCACTTTCAGCTTCACGCCGTTGTCTCGGGTATCTGGCTCAGCCGCTACGATACCAACAAAAATTCTTTCCTTACCATTATAAAAACTGATTTGATTTTCATCTCGCGGCGGAGTTCCGGCCTCAAAACGCAACGTTCCCAAAAACAGAAAAATTCCGGCAAGACCGAGAACAATAAATTTTTTCTTGTCCGGCCACCCGAAAAACAAAAAACCGCATCCGACGACTAAAATCGCGAACGCGGCCCAAAGCGGCAATGATAAATATGACGCGAGACCAACTCCGACAATAAAAAACAAACAAGAATAGAAAAATATTTTTGATTTAGACATGCCCTCCAGCCCTTCGACTCACTTCACTCGCTCAGGGAATAAAATTATTTATGGCCTGAGCCTGTCGAAGGCCCTCCTCAAAAATTACACCACAATATTCACTAACTTTCCTTTTACAAAAATTATTTTTTTAATTTTCTGTCTTTCAATCCACTTTTTTATTTTCTCACTTTCCACGGCAACTTTTTTTGCTTCTTCTTCACTAATATCGGCTTTCACTTTAATGCTATCGCGCATTTTTCCGTTTATCTGCACAATCAAATCAATTTCTTCTTCAATAATTAACGCCGGATCATATTTTGGCCATTCGGCAAGATGTACACTTTTTTTATTTCCCAACTTTTCCCAGAGCTCTTCGGCGAGGTGAGGGGCAAAAGGAGCGAGGAGAGTAATTAGTAATTGGTAACTGGTAATTGACAATTTTTCTTCTGCCGCCATCTCGTTCGTTAAAATCATGAGCGCCGACACGGCTGTATTAAACTTCATTTGTTCAATATCCTCTTCAACCTTTTTAATTGTCTGATGTAGTAATCTTTCTAACTTTGAACTTTCAACTGCAACTTTTAACTTATCTTGCAACTTCCAAACTCTTTCCAAAAATCTAAAAACTCCCACCACGCCTTTTTCGTCCCATGGAATCGCCTGCTCAAACGGCCCCATAAACATTTCGTAAACCCGCAAAGTATCCGCGCCAAAACGCGCTACAATGTCATCGGGATTTACCACGTTGCCGCGCGACTTACTCATCTTTTCTCCGCCCTCGCCCAAAATCAAACCGTGCGAAGTTCTTTTTTTATACGGCTCGTCGCCGCACTCTTTTGGAACCGCGCCGATATCATATAAAAATTTATACCAAAATCTGGAATATAAAAGATGCAGTGTCGTGTGTTCCATTCCACCGTTGTACCAGTCAACCCCGCCAATTTCATTACACTTATTTTGTCCGGCGGGGCAAGCTCGCATCCAATATTTTAAATTTTTTTCGCTGGCAAATTCTTTTTTATTTTTCGGATCAGTGTAGCGCATAAAATACCATGATGACCCGGCCCAGTTTGGCATCGTGTCTGTTTCCCGCCGCGCCGCGCCTCCGCACTTCGGGCATTTTGTCTTCACCCATTTTTCTATCGCGGCCAACGGCGACTCGCCCGTATCGGTCGGCTCGTATTTTTTCACCTTCGGCAATTCCACTGGTAAATCCTTCTCCTCGACCGGCACCCAACCGGTAAGACGACTAGTTTTTATAATATCAAACAAAACCGGATATTCTTTATCAGTAAAATGATTGTAATTTCCAACGTGTTCTATAAACCAATTATGCGGCCAAAAATCATGGTCGTATAATCTCACGCTTTGATCATTACCCGAATAAATTATTGTCGCGTTCCCAACGTTCTTTTTAATTTTTTCCCAATCCAAATCTTTTTCCCAAAATATTTTAGCAGTATTATAATCCTTTTCCGGTCTTCTGGCTTTTTTAAAAGCCAATTCTTCCGCGGTTATTTTTCCGACAGCCGGCGCCACCAAAAATATATTATTGATTTTTTTATTTAATCGCTCCATCAAATGCAGCGTCGCCTTTCCACCTAAACTGTGTCCGACGATAATGTCATCTTCGCCGAATTTTTCTACTATCGGCAGCAATTCTTCCATCCACCTTTCCAAAACCGGATGTTCGGTCGTGGTCATAGTAGGAGCAAATACTTCAAACCCGATTTTCTCCAATTCCTGTTTCATCCATGGCATCCAATTTTTATCCGCCCTGCCGGTTAAACCATGTATCAATAATATTTTTTGTTTTTTCTTGGCGCAATTTTCACAATAAACAAGCGGAATCGGCTCGCCCCAATATCTCTGCCGCGAAAAAACCCAGTCGCGCAATTTATAATTCACGGCTTTTTTGCCAATATGCTTTTCTTCCAGCCACTTGGTAATTTTTTCTTTCGCTTCCGGGGTAGCTAAACCATTTAAAAATTCTGAATTTATATTTATCCCGTATCCGCTAAAAACCTTATCTTCGGAAAAATTTAATCTATCGTCGCTTACACTACCCCCCAATTTTTGACCCATCTCTTTTAATGACTCAACTATAATAAATTCATCAGGAGCAATAATCTCATAATTTCCATCATTTTGTATCAGGCCAACGCCATAAATTTTATGCTTCTCGACAACTTTTTTGATATCTCTAATATCTGAATAATTTAAATCCAGAATGCGCCTTACGCCGGGCTGTACAACCTTCTTAATCGGCAAACCAAATTTTTTAGCAAATTCAAAATCGCGTTCATCGTGGGCAGGGACGGCCATAATCGCGCCAGTGCCATAACCGGTCAAAACATAATCTGCCACCCAAATTGGAATCTCTTCATTGTTTGCCGGATTAATTGCCTTAATCCCCTTCAACTCCACTCCGGTTTTTTCTTTTTGTAATTCGGTTCGTTCCAAGTCAGATTTTCTTTTTGCTTCGCCAATATATTTTTCAACTTCATTCCAATTTGTAATTTGTAATTTTAATTTTCCAACCATTTCATGCTCCGGCGCCAAAACCATATACGTCGCGCCGAACAATGTGTCGGGACGAGTGGTAAATACCTCTAAAACTGTCATCCCCGACCTGATCGGGGATCCAGTTTTCTGGATTCCCGCTTCCGCGGGAATGACATTAAAGCGCACCGTCGCGCCTTCTGATTTTCCAATCCAATTAATCTGTCCTTCTTTTATCCGCGGCGAGTAATCAACTTTTTCTAAACCTTGAAGCAACCGCTCGGCGTATTTGGTAATTTTTATCATCCACTGCTCTTTCATCTTTTTTACGACCGTCCCGCCGCAGCGTTCGCAAACGCCATTTACCACTTCTTCATTCGCCAGACCGATTTTACATTTTGTGCACCAATTGATGGCAATTTTATCTTTGTAGGCCAAGCCGTGTTTAAAAAATTGCAAAAACATCCATTGCGTCCATTTATAATATTTTGGATCACTCGTATTAATTTCCCGCGACCAATCAAAAGAAAATCCGAGCGACTTCAACTGACGCGTAAAATTTTTAATATTTTTTTCTGTAGCCACCGCCGGCTGAATGCCGGTTTTTATGGCGTAATTTTCTGTGGGCAAACCAAAGGCATCCCAGCCGATCGGGTACAAAACATTTTTTCCCTGCATCCGATTTTTCCGGGCGACAATATCCAGCGCGGTATAACTTCGCGGATGGCCGACGTGCAGCCCTTCTCCCGACGGATAGGGAAATTCAATCAGACAATAAAACTTGTCCTTTTGGGGATTTTCTTTAACTTCATAAATCTTTTCCTTTTCCCACTTTTTCTGCCACTTCTTTTCTATTTTTTTAAAGTCATACTCCATAATTTTCTACCTGCCCCGTGCAAAGTAAAGGCTATTTTTATTTTACACACCTCTTGGTATTTAAGATGATTGCTCTGCCGAAAATATCAATTTACTTAAACTTTGTATGGGGTCAATTTTCTTAAAATTGTATTCCATATTATTAATATCTTAACACAAGAATGTTTAATTTGAAAGATAAAAAAATCCGCGTCCGAAACCTTGCGGTTCCAAACGCGGAATACTATCTCCCCTCATCTGAAGGCCTCAATGATGCGCGCCGTGCGAATCCCCATTCTCGGATGCGGCGTAGTGAGGCGTCTCCACTCGCCAATCGAGAAAGAGAGATCTCGTTCGGCAAAGTTGCCGAACGCATGCACAATGCTGTCCGCGCCGTAGCGCGTAGAAAGCATCGTGTCTGTCTCAAGATCCAGAATTTCTCCGCCGGCACCGCCGAGATGCCAAGTGATGGCGTACTGCGGCAAGGTGAGGATCCGCCGACCCGGCTCGAGAGACAACCTGAATCCTTCGAAGGATCTCTCCCCGATCCTTGGGCATCGCTCTTCCGCGTCAACCAGAAGCCATCGTCCCTCCCGAACCGGCTCCCAGAGGACCAAACTCGGATCGTCCAGCTTGATCACGTGCGGAAGCTGCAGCATGAGCCGCTCAATCGGCACATCCCGCTCCGAGGGCTCGAAAATGAGGTTCTTTCCGGCGGAAAACCACAAGTTCATCTGCTCGTCAGCGCAGGAAACCAGAGGAATTTCGACGCGGCCGAACCCGCGAGACTGGTAAAAATCCTGCATCGTAAGCTGCTGCTTCTCGGCGCAAGATCTGCCGCCCAGCGGCCTTGACTCGGCCCGACTGAGAAGATACCTGCCGACGAGCATCATGAATTCGCGGAAGCCCAACGACAAGGAAAGAGTGCCCGCCCTAATTTCCCTTGCCGTGTTGTTCCATTTCTCCTCGATCATCCTGAGGCTCTGGGCCTCAAGCTCACTGAGCCCCTTCCCGTCAGGCAGTTTGGTCCGACCGACCGTCGCAATGATCAGATCGATCTCACTCGTCTCTCCGGCAACCTCCAGAAGGTGGCCGAGAAAGAGGAGGAATCTCTGCAGGGCGGGGCAAAGCGGTTCGAGGCCGAATTGAACTTTCGCCACGACCGAATCCCACCGCTCCTCTACTCTGCAAAGGAGAACCGCCTCCCCTGCCTCAAGATTCAACCACGACTTTTGCGCGCTCATCTTATCCTCCCTTTCGATGGCCCGCGAATAGGCTAAGTTTCTTACTCTTCGCGGAACATTTAATTTAAACATATTTTCTCAAAATGTCAAGGATTAATTTAAAAAATAAAAGGGCTGGTAAAACCAAGCCCTTATTTTCACTCCTTCTTCTCGATCGTTTTGCGTCCAGCTGCTCTCGCCCAGCTGCCGCTTGATTTCTCTCCGCCTCCTGTCGCGCTTCGAGCCTTGCCCTTCTTGACAAAACGCTCGTGAACAAACCCCAAACAGTGCACCTCCATCACTTGTTCCAGTTCAGCCCGCCACCAGGGAAAGTTTTTCCATTCCTGGATTGCTCTGTCACAAGGATGGCAAATGTTATCCGGATTGGTCCTTGCGAGAAAGCAGTTGCAGCATTTGCAGCGCCTATCCGCCTTGTAGGTCTCGGCTGGCCGTTCCGAACGAAGCGCGCTGTATCCTCCCTCGCCCGCCGTTTCCCTAACGCCCAATTCTTCGCTCCTCCCATTCTTCAGGGCGGCAAAGTCAATCGCTAGTTTCTTTCTTTTCCCCCGGCTTCTTTTGCTTTCCACTCTTTCCTCCTTTGCCTCACTTTACTTTTTTTATTTTTAAAAGTCAAAAAATCCGCCTCTTCGGCGGACTCTTTACTCTTTTTTTATTCTATTTTCTACTTTCTATTTTCTACTTTCTATTTTCTAAATTCTAACCTTATGCCCACCCTCTAGCCTTAATCGCTTTTTCCAATCGCCCGAGCGCCAGCGCGAAAACCGCGGTTCGGAAATCAGTTTTATTCTGCTCTCTTATTTTCCATGCTGCTTCAAAATTTTCTACCATTATTTTTTTTAATTTTTCAAAAACTTCTTTTTCCGACCAATAATAATTGGCTAAATTTTGTACCCATTCAAAATAGGAAACTGTTACCCCTCCGGCATTGGTCAAAACGTCGGGTACGACCAAAACATTTTTCTTAAATAATTTTTCATCGGCTTCCGGAGCGGTCGGGCCGTTCGCAAGTTCTAATATAATTTTTGCCTTGACGCGACCGACATTTTTCCTGGTAATTTGATTTTCAAGCGCCGCTAAAATTAAAATATCACAATCGGTTTCCAAAAATTTTTCATTGGTTGTGTGAAGATGATCTTTACAGGCGCATTTTATTTCTTTGCAATCGCAAACATCTACCACTCCCTTTTTTTCTTTCATCTTGGCAATGGTATGTGAATCAATTCCCTTACCGGTTTTATCAACCACCGCCGTTTGCGAATCAGAAATGCCAATAATTTTATAACCAGCGTGAAAACACAAATCTGCCATATTCGCTCCGGCATTGCCAAATCCCTGAATAATAATTCTTGTTTTCTTCGGATCAATTTTTAACTTTTTTGCCACTTCTTCCAAAATATAAAATCCGCCTTGGGCCGTAGCCGTGCCGCGTCCAGCCGAACCGCCGATTTCCAAAGGTTTTCCCGTTACTACCCCCGGAACGTTGTATCCTTTGATTTTTGAAAACTCATCCATAATCCAACCCATAATCTGCGGGGTGGTATAAACGTCCGGCGCGGGAATATCTTTTTCCGGACCAATATAATCTTTCAAGGCCTGCGTATAACCGCGCGCTAATCTTTCAAGTTCCGTTTTACTCAATTTTTTTGGATCAACCGTCACACCGCCCTTACCGCCGCCGTAAGGAATTCCGACTGCCGCGCATTTTATGGTCATCCAAAAAGATAAGGCTTCCACTTCATTTAAATCTGTTTTGGGATGAAAACGAATTCCGCCCTTGAACGGTCCGCGAGCGTCGTTCCACTGGACACGATATCCGTCAAAAATTTTTGTTTCGCCGTTATCCATTTTTACAGAGACGGAAAATTGTAAAATTCTTTTTGGCTTTTTCAAAATTTCTAAAACAGCGGCGTCGAGTTCTACAAGTTCAGCCGCTTTTTTTAGTTGAGTTAATGCATTCTGCAATGGGCTCATAATAATTTAAGCAACAATTACTTAATTACTATTTACTAATTACCCAAAAGTAAGTAATCAGTAACCGGTAATCGGTAATTAAAATTATTTTATTTTTTGTAAATAAGAGTAGGCTGTCAATGCCGCTTTCGCCCCTTCTCCGGCAGCGATCACTATTTGTTTCCACGGGACTATTGTCGCGTCTCCGGCGGCAAAAACTCCCGGGACGTTTGTTTCATTTTTATCATTTACTACAATCTGTTTTCGCTCATCGAGCGCCACCATCTTACTTACAAAATCCGATTCCACAATATGGCCAATTTCCACAAAAATACCATTAACTTCCAAATCGCGCGTCTCGCCAGTATCATTTCTTTGAACCATAACCCCTTCAATATTTTTTTCTCCTTTTATTTCTTTAACTTCTGAATTTGAGATTATTTCCACGTTTTGTAATTTCCTTGCGTCATTCACCCGGACTTCTTCCGCCTTAAATTCATCACGCCGATGAATCAAATAAACCTGTTTAGCAAATTTTGCCAAAAGAAGCGCCGCGTCCAACGCCGCATTTCCTCCGCCAACCACAGCCACATTTTTATTTTTATAAAACGGCGCGTCGCAGGTCGCACAATAAGAAATCCCGTTACCCTTGAATTTATCTTCATTTGGCAGACCCAATTTTCTTGGTACGGCACCAAAAGATAGAACGATCGTCCGGCTCTTATACGAACCGCCGTCTTTATCGCGCGCAAAAAAAACTTCACCTTCTTTTTTTATTTCCATTGCTTCGACATTTTTTATTTCCGCGCCCAACCTCTCGGCCTGCGCTTTCATTTTTTCCATTAATTCATAACCTGGAATCAAATCAAACCCGGGAAAATTTTCTACCTTGGAGGCATAAACCGCCTGCCCGCCGAACTCTTTGGCCAATATTAGAGTTTTCATCGCGCGCCGAGCCGCATAAATCGCCGCGGTGAAACCAGCCGGTCCGCCGCCGACAATAATTAAATCGTACATAAATTTAACCAATAATTTTTTCTAATTTTTTTATAATTTCTTCTTCGCTCTGCGCTCCGACAAATTCGTCAACAATTTCTCCTCCTTTAAAAATTTTAAAAGTTGGGACACTCATCACATTATACTTTTCCGCAGTAGATGCCGCTTCATCAACGTCTAATTTGGCGATCTTTATTGCCTTGCCTTCAAATTTTTTGGCGACCTCCTCAACAATCGACCCCATCATTTTGCACGGTCCGCACCATGGCGCCCAAAAATCCACAAGCACCGGCACGTCGGATTTTAAAACTTCATTCTCAAAATTTTGATCATTTAAAATAATCTCTGGCATAAATTTAAACAAAACAAACAATTACCAATTCCTAGTTGCTAGTTACTAATTACAAAAAGTAATTTGTAACTGGTAAATGATAATTGACGTCTTGCTATTTATTATTTTATTATTTTGAAATTACTCTAATTTCCTCGCTCTTTTTTCTTCACGGTAAATTTCCAATATGTCACCGCTCTGAATAATCGGTTTACCTTTGTATTTGACGCCGCACTCCTGACCACCGGCCACTTCTTTAACTTCTGACTTGGCTGACTGAAGTCCGGACAAAAATCCCTCGCCCACTTCTTCTCCCTTTCGCCAAACCTTGATTTTTGTCTGACCAATCTTAGGATTAAAAACAATTTTACCCTCCTTAACTTTTCCGCCGACAATCATGCTTGCAGCTTCTGTCCGAAATATAGCAAGTACTTCTATTTTTCCCAAATCCGTCCTTATTGTTTCCATTTCAAGCAGCCCTTCAAGGCCAATTTTAACCTCATCAATCAAATCATAGATAATTTTAAAAATTTTTACTTCAACGCCTTTGTCACGCGCCAGATCATCCACGTTCGGCCCGGTCAAAACATTAAATCCAAAAACTTTGGCGCCAACCGCTTCGGCTTCCAAAACTTCCGCTTCGGTAATGTTTCCAAGACCTTGGGCGACAATTTCCAGCGCAACAGTTGGATACTCCAGTTTTTCAAAAGAAGCCAAGAGCGCTTCAAGCGATCCAAGCACGTCTGTCTTCAAAATAATTTTTAATTTTTTCTTTTTACTCTCTTCTTCCCCGCCAGTTTTCTTTACGGTTATCTGCTCTCGATCGGCATAAGTTGTCTTAATTTTTCTGGTGCATTCCCTCAGGTCACCTTTTACCTCCAAAATATCCCCGACTTGCGGCGCGGCTTTCAGACCTAAAATTTTTACCGGGGTACCCGGGCTTGCTTCGTTAACAAATTCACCGCGAAAATTTTTCATAGCTCTGACTCTACCATACAAAACATTATCAATTGTCAAATTTTCATTGCGTCCCAATGTTCCGGCCTGAACAAGAACTGTCGCGACCGGCCCTTCGCCTTTGTCTATATGCGCTTCAATCACTGTCCCCAAAGCACAACGCGTTGGATTGGCGACAATTTTTTCTTTTTCCATATCGGCAATCAAAAGAATCATATCCAAAAGTTCGTCGATACCTGTCATCTGCTTCGCGGAAATCGGCACGCAGATTGTTTTTCCGCCCCAATCTTCCGGAATTAAATTCAAGGCCGCCAACTCCTGTTTTATTTTTTCTATGTTGGCTTCCGGCTTATCAATTTTATTTATCGCCACTAAAAACGGAATTTTTGCCGCTTCAATAATTTTAATCGCTTCTTTTGTCTGCGGCTGAACGCCGTCGTCTGCGGCCACAACCAAAATCGCGATGTCGGCGATTTTCGCGCCGCGGCTACGCATTGCCGTAAAAGCTTCGTGACCCGGCGTATCAATAAAAGTTAAAATTCTATCTTTATATGTCGCCTGATAAGCACCAATATGCTGAGTGATGCCGCCCGCTTCCGATTCCATAACATGAGTTTTTCTAATAGCATCCAAAAGTTTTGTTTTGCCGTGGTCAACGTGGCCCATGACAACTACAACCGGCGGTCGCGGCCTTAGGGTTGATTTTTCGTCTTGTCCCATTAATTCTTTAACTTTATCCCCGACAAAATTTTCTGCATCAATTTCCTCTTCAATCTTTTCCACTTCAAAACCCATATCTTCAGCAACAATAGCCGCTGTTTCATAATCAATCCTTTCATTTAGCGATGCCAAAATTCCATTTTTCATTAATTCTTTGATAACACTCGTTACCGGCAAATTTAATCTTTGAGCAAAATCACGGACAGTAATTACCTGGGCTAATTTTACTTTTTGTTTTTCTGCCGTCGCCACAACTCCATCTTCCTCTGGAGTGAGTTTTGCTAATTCGGCCGCCTTTCTTTTTTCCATTTCCTTCTTAAGAGACGGCCAACTTTCAATAATTTTGTGCGCCAGCCGATCATCAACTTTAATTGCTCTTTGACCAATATCAAAACCGAACGTCGGCAGGACGTCTTTCAATTCTTGTGTCGTAATCTGAAGTTTTCTCGCGAGTTCAGTTATGTTCATATTATTAAATTCAACCCTCTCGGGTTTTGTAAACTTACTATTTTTTTGAGATTTTGTCAAACATTAAATAAAAAAAGACGGCCATTCCTTTCCGGAATTCGACCGTCGTTCTCCCTCCACTACGCCCGATTCTCCTTAAACTGCACGGGAATCGGGTAATCACCATCAAAACAGGCTGTGCAGAGCTCGCTCTTCGGACGCCCAGTGGACGCCACAAGCCCTTCAAGAGAAAGATGGGCCAGGGTAGTCGGCTGACCAATCAGCCGTCTGACTTCTTCAAGTGTCTTGCCGGCGGCAGCCAGCGTGTGCCTATCTTTTGTTTCCACGCCGTAAAAACAAGGGAAACGGTAAGGGGGAGAACTGATCCGAGTGTGGATCTCCTTCGCCCCACATCGCCAGATTCCATTGTTCGCTATGCCAGTGATCAGGCCGCGAACAATGGAATCGTCGCCGTCAACCACCCTCCTCCCCTCTAAGAGATCTGCCGTGAAACAGAACTTCAGCAAGGCGTTGAATCTCCGCTCCTCAACATCCGCCCCGATAAACGTTCTCATCTGTTCGAAGTCGATGTCGAAAGACGGGTTTTCTACAATCGCCTGGATGAATGGCAGACCAGAGGCCAGGGCGAACCCAACAGCCATGGGAATGCCGCTTTTGGGAATCGGCGTAACCAGATCGGCCTCAACCGGCGCCTCCCTGAAAAGGATCTCGCCGGCGCGCATCCGGCACGTCTGGAACGACTCGCCATGAGTCGTCCTACTGTCCGGCCGTGAGAAGTAGACGTATTCGAAGATACAGAAAGATTGTCTATCTGCTTTCGGCCCCCTGAAGGTTTCTACGCCACGGGGTCCGACCGCGATGATCTCGCCTGCTTCCACCATCCTTGTTGTGAGTACGGCTCGCGAACCAAAAAGTGGCATCACTGCCTCGAGGGCGGCAGTTTCGGAAGCGAACATGTAGTATTTCGCTCCGCCGTCTTCGACCGTGCCGAAAAATAGTGGTCTGATGCCGTACGGGTCGCGGAAAGCGAAGAGACGATCGTCGAACTCGGTGATCACGAGCGAAGAGAAAGCGCCTCGCACATGGTTCATCACTTGAGCAATCGCCTCGACGACATCGCGCTTTCGAGCGGTGACTTGGTAATTGATGGCCGCCGCGATAAGCTCCGCGTCGTTTTCCGTATACGTACGAATATCGTGGCGGTCAAGAAATTCCCTCTGCTCGTCCATGTTCACGACATCACCGTTTGAGACGATGGCGATTTTTCCGTGGATGCTCTGCGCATAGTGCGGCTGAGCATTCCGCCGCGAAGGCTTGCCCTGAGTGGAATATCGCACGTGAGCGATCCAGGCATCCCCTTCGAGGTCATCAAAGTCGGGACCACGCAACACTTCTCTTACCTTGCCCGACCTTTTCTCGACCTCAACCAAGCCATACCGACAATTCAGCTTGAGCCTGAGGCAAGATATTCCCGCCGCATCTTGCCCTCGGTGCTGCAGTGTCCAGATGCCCGTCTTGGCAATTTGCTTGCCATTCGGATGACCAAAAATTCCAAAAACTCCGCACATCTTACCCTCCTTTACTCCCCTTATTTTAAAGAATGGTTCTCTCACCTTACTCTTATTTTTTTAAAACTGCAAGCAACAAAAATTACCCAAAGACTTGCCAAAAAACCTCTTTTATGATACGATAAAAATACTTTCAACCAAGGTCAAACCGGCTTTGGCTGGAGTATAATTAATTTAAATTTAGGCAAATCACAAACAACGGCAGTAATCGGAAATTTTGATTATATTTTAGATGTCAAACAATCTCAAAAAAATTACGCTAACCAAACGAGAAGGAATATTAATCAGGATGAATTCACTCTACGATTCACCTTTGGTTTGTGATTTGCTATTGAAGTCTTATGCCAAATCTATTATGGATCGCGGCTACCTTGATTGCCGGAACGGCCGCTGGTTACTTTCTAAGAAAACTTCTAGCCAAAAGACTGGCTGGATCGGTTGAAGAAAAGGCGGAAAAATTACTGGCCGAAACTAAAACTAAACAACGGGAATTGCTTCTCCAGGCGAGAGACAAGGCAATCCAAGTAATTGATAACGCAAAAAAAGAGGAAGAAGATCGGCGGCAAGAACTTATTGCCGCGCAAAAACGGTTGGAAAAGCGCGAGTCGCTTTTTGACCAAAAACTTCTTGACCTTCAGGAAAAACAACAGAAGCTTTACGATCGCGCCAACCAAATTGAAAAAGTAAAAGCGGAAATTCAAAAAATTAAAGAAGATCAGTTAGCAAGACTGGAACAGATCGCGGGATTGAATCGCGAAGAAGCTAAACAACTCCTTTTGGATAAAACTGAAAAAAATATCCAGGCGGAACTTGTTAATCGCATCAACAAATTGGAAAGAGAATCTTCAGAGGTCCTCGACAAAAAAGCGCGGGACCTTTTATCTTTGGCAATTGAGCGCTGCGCCTCTTCGCACGCCACGGAAATTACGACAACGACCGTATCTTTACCTTCCGACGAAATGAAAGGTAGAATTATCGGTCGCGAAGGAAGAAACATCAAAACTATCGAACAACTTACTGGCACAGAAATCATTGTTGATGATACGCCAGAAGCCATTACCGTTTCCGGCTTCAGTCCGATTAGACGGCATGTGGCAAAGCGAGCTCTTGAAAAATTAATTTTAGACGGCAGAATTCATCCCGGCCGAATTGAAGAGGCCGTAGAACAGGCGAAAAAAGATTTAGCCATTGATATTAAAAAGGCTGGCGAAGAAGCGGTTTATGAACTTGGCGTAGCCGGACTTGATCCAAAATTAGTTCAAATTTTAGGAAGATTAAAATACAGAACGAGCTTCGGGCAAAATGCTTTAAAACATTCAATTGAAGTCGCTCATCTTTCCGCTCTCTTGGCTGAAGAACTCGGCGCGAATGTGACTGTCGCCAAAAAAGCCGGGCTTTTGCACGATATCGGCAAGGCGGTTGACCATGAAGTGACGGGAACTCATCCGGAAATTGGCAAAGACATCGCCAAAAAATTCAACTTGCCGGAGGAAATTATTATTCCGATCGCTACGCACCATGAAGATGCTCCGCCGACGCTTGAAGCGGTCATCGTCAAAGTTGCGGACGCAATTTCCGGTGCGAGACCTGGCGCGAGAAAAGACACCTACGAGCAATATCTGCAAAGACTGGAAGATTTGGAAAAAGTGGCTACTTCTTTTGACGGCATTGAAAAAGCTTATGCCATTCAGGCTGGCCGCGAAATCAGAGTTTTTGTCGCGCCAGATAAGATTGATGATCTTGGCGCTTTAAAACTTGCCCAAGCAATCGCTAAAAAAATTGAAGAAGAATTAAAATATCCTGGTGAAATTAAAGTTAACGTAATAAGAGAGAAAAGAATTATTGAATACGCAAGATAATTTATACTCTCATGAATCTTAAAATTCTATTTTTCGGCGATATTTCAGGCAGAATCGGCCGGCACGCTGTGGCCAAAATTTTGCCGTCGCTTAAAAAGAAGCTTGATCCGGATTTGGTTATCGCCAATGCGGAAAATATCGCTCACGGCGTGGGCATTACCGAGAAAACCTTGCAGGAGCTTACAGACGCCGGCGTTGATTTCTTTACTTCCGGAGACCATGTCTTTGATAAAAAAGAAGCCATTGGGATTCTTGAAGATAAAAAATCCCCGCTTATCCGACCGGCGAATTTCCCGCCGGGCGTTCCAGGTGTTGGAGCGAAATTGTTTGAAATTGGCACAAAAAAGATCCTTGTGATAAACTTGATAGGAAGAGTTTTCCTGAGAAGCAACTACGATTGTCCATTTAGAAAAGCGGATGAAATTCTGGACGAATTCAAAAATGAAAATCTTTCAGCCATTATTGTCGACTTCCACGCTGAAGCTACTTCGGAAAAAAACGGCTTAGCCCAATATTTGGACGGCCGAGTTTCCGCAGTGTTTGGAACCCATACCCACGTTGGCACTGACGATTGGCAAATCCTGCCGGGTGGCACGGCCTTTGTAACGGATGTCGGCATGGTCGGCGCTAAAGATTCGATTCTTGGTGTGGACAAAAAAGGAATTCTTAAAACTTTCTTAACGCAAATTCCCGAAGTCCACGAAATTCCCGAGGAAGGAATCTGTACGGTTAACGCAATTTATTTTGAGATCAATCCGAAAACTCGCGAAGCTGTTAAAATTAAAAAGATAAAAGAAGAAGTTAAAATTTAAATACTACGAAATACGAATTTTTACGAATTGTACGAATGATTTATTTATTCGTAGCCAAAATTTGAAGATTCGTAATTCGTACACAAATTTTGGAAAGGAGGTGAGAACATGACAAAGGCAGAATTAATCGAAAAAATCGCCAGCGCTCTAGACGTTCCAAAAACAACCGCCGACAAAATGATGGAAACCTTCATGGAGACTGTTACTTCAACTCTGAAATCTGGTGGTGAAGTTACTTTAACAGGTTTTGGTACTTTCTCGGCCAAAAAAAGAGCGGCCAGAATGGGCGTGAATCCTAAAAAACCGGGCGAAAAAATTCAAATCCCGGCTATGACTGTTCCGAAATTCAAAGCTGGAAAATCTTTGAAAGACGCTTTAAGATAAATTTAGCATCATCGCTTCTAGAAGCTTTCCCCGCCCGCAAGGGCGGGGTTTGTTTTATACAAAAATACTCCAAAAATTCGGAGTATTTTAAGCTTAAATTATTTTACTTTCTATTTTGAAACAAAGATCGTCGCGCCGAGTTCTGGGTCACAGGCGCCGACTTCAATTCTACCGGTTTGGGATCGATTAATATAATAATCCGTAAAAACGGCCGAGCCGGTATATGGATCGTAAGGAATTAAACCTAAATATTTTGGGATCAAAACATCGCTTAAATCAAGACAGCTTGCGACCGACAGTTTCGCTGTGCAGCCAGCCTCGCAGCCGCTCGCGTTTGTGCCCAAAACTTGAACCGTGGCTCCGACATCATCAATTCCCGCGGGCAAGGTTCCGTCCTGGTCAATAGCATATTGGAGAACCGCTTCAAGAATTGTTGAAATATCTGTCCAGCGGCGAGCGTTTCGTGATTCGGCAAATCTCTTCGCCGGATCAACGGCAATAAAAATTGCCGAAGCTAAAAAGGCGATGATACCGATCACAATTAATAATTCAATCAATGTAAACCCTCTGTGTTTTTTCATAAATTTAAATTTAATTCCCTCACCTACATTGTATCTCATCCGTCCCGCGCCCGCAAGAAAATTTTGTGGATAAAAAAATGCGCCCAGAAGGATTCGAACCTTCGACCGTTCGCTTAAGAGGCGACTGCTCTGCCAACTGAGCTATGGGCGCAAATATTTTTATTTAATTTTGGACAATGCGCCCGGAGGGAATCGAACCCCCATCACTGGTTCCGAAGACCAGCACTCTATCCGTTGAGCTACGGGCGCGCGGCAGCCGATTTGCTAGAATATCATTAACACTAAAAAATTTCAATATACAAACGGCGGGTATAGTAACCCCGCCATTTTTTGAAGATTATTCTGACCACTTCTTTGTCTTCAGTGCCGCGTTGGCAGCTTCAACCTGTGCTTCTTGTTTACTCGATCCTTCGCCCGTAGCCACCAACTCTTTTTCCAAATAAACGCCAACCTTAAAAATTTTAGCGTGATCCGGACCAGTTTCTTCTAAAACTTTATATGTCGGCGTCACGCCGCATTTTTCCTGAGTTTTTTCCTGGAATTTACTTTTTGGATCAAGATATAATTCGTGCTCCAAGATATATGGTAGCCTAACAATCAAAAATTTTTTAATAAAATCTCGGGAAACAACGTAACCCTGATCGAGATAAATCGCGCCGACGAGCGCTTCAAAAGCATTGGCCAAAATATATTGTCTGGCTTTTGAATCGGCTGCTTCCTTTGATTCCCCTTTACTTAAGTAAAGATATTCTTCTATTTCTATTTCCTTCGCGATTTCTGAAAGCATTTTTGCGTTCACGAGGCTCGCCCGCCAGTTGGTCAACTCCCCTTCCGGATTTGAATAATTTTGATAAAGATATTCCGTAACAATCAATTCCAGAACAGCGTCACCCAAAAATTCCAACCGTTCATTGTGCGGCAACTTGAATCCCGGATTTTCATTTAGATAAGAACGATGGACCGCCGCCTGTGTTAAAAGATCTATGTTTTTAAATTTTACGCCTAGTTTTTCCTCCAATTTAGTGAACTCTTTCATAGCTTAAATTGCTGAATGGTTACATGGCTAAATCGCTGATTTCTACAATTTAACAATGTAACGATTGAACAATATTTATTATTTTTTATCTTTTTTTCCTTTTTCCTCCTCGTCTTTTATCTCGCCCGCCGCGAGCATATCTTTATAAATTGCTCCCAAGACGCCGTTTATAAATTTTCCAGAAGACCCGCTGCCGAAAGCTTTAGCAAGTTCAATGGCTTCATTGATAACCACGCGAGGCGGAACCGTCTTCCCGTCTTTTGCCTTAGCAAATTTTAATTCATAAATGCCCAGCCGCAAAACATTTCTGTCAATCAGGGTTATTTTTTCGATCGGCCATTCCGGCGCGTATTTTTTTATCAACTTATCTATTTCTTTTTTGTTTTCTACAACACCTTCCACTAATTCAATAACAAAATCATTCTCATTGAATTTTGGAGCAAATTCCTTGAGATTTTTTTTAGCAGCGACGCATGTTTCCGCCTCCTTCTCTCCCATAAAGTCCCACTCATAAAGAGTCTGGAGCGCGATGGTTCTGGCTAAATGCCTATTGGCCATATTATTTTTTCTTTTTCTTCGGCGTTCTCATTTTAATTACTTCTCTGCCAGCGTAAGCTCCGCAAAATTTACAAATGTGATGAGACATCACCGGCTTTTTACATTTTGGACAAACGGAAAGATTTGTCTTCTTCAAGGCAAAATGAGCCGCTCTTCTTCTTTTATGAGAACTTGTTCTCCTGTGACCTGGTAAAGCCATATTATTTTTTTAATTTTAAATTTTTTAATCTTTAAACAAGCGTCACGCTTGCCGCCCGATCGTCTGCTTCCTTAAATCTCATCAGGCGCACTCCTTGCGTCGCCCGACCCAGAGTTGAAACACTCTTGAACGGCAGCCTGATAACTTGGCCAAACTTGGAAATAATTATTAAATCCCTTTCATCTTTGTTCGAAGTGATTTCGGCGGAAATAATCTTTCCGGTTTTTGGAGTCGTCTTGGCAGTCTTAACGCCCGAACCGCCGCGCCCCTGAATTTTATAATTTTTCAAGTTTGTTCTTTTACCAAAACCATTTTCCATTAAGACAAAAAGATCAAGCAAATTTTTAGACACAAGAGAGGGATCAATAACATCCATACCAATAACTTCATCTTTCCCCTTAAGGCGGATACCGCGAACTCCGGTTGCGGCGCGACCCATTGGGCGAACATTTTTTTCTTTAAAGCGAATGGCTTGCCCAATGGCGGTAATCAAAATAATTTCATCGTTACCCGAAGACGGCTTAACCCATTCCAGCCGATCCCCGTCTTTCAATTTTATGGCGATAAGACCGGAGCGCCTGACATTTTCAAAATCTTTTAACTCAACTTTTTTAATAATTCCTGCGCGCGTCACCATCACCAAATACTTAAAGTCGCCCTCACCAAGCTCTTTTACGGAAAGGATAGCAGAAATTTTTTCTTCCGGAGCCAGCTGCAAGAAATTCACGATCGCCTGGCCCTTTGAAGTTCGAGACGCGGCCGGAACGTCATAAGCTTTTAATTGGAAAACTCTGCCACGGGTTGTGAAAAATAACAAATCAAGATGAGTGGTTGTTGAAATCAAATGTTCCACCGTGTCTTCTTCTTTGGTCATAAGCCCCATCACGCCTTTACCGCCGCGGCTCTGCGTTCGGAAAGTTTCCGGCGGAAGACGCTTAATATAGCCGTCTGCCGTAACCACAATAATTGTTGACTCATTCGGAATCAAATCTTCCACTCTAAAATCTTTAACCGCGTGGGCGACAATTTGAGTTTTTCTTTCATCGCCATAATTTGTTTTTAATTCCAAAACATCTTTTTTAATCAAACTAAGAATTCTCTTCGGCGAAGCCAAAATTTCTTCTAATTCTTTAATCAAGGCCAACTTTTCTTTCAACTCCTGCTCAATTTTTGTTCTCTCAAGATTCGCGAGCTGCTGCAATTTCATTTCTAAAATCGCCACGGCCTGGATTTCTGTCAACTTAAACTGTTTCATCAAATTAACTTTGGCCTCTTCCTTATCTTTTGATTTTTTAATCAATTTGATAACGGCGTCAATATTGTCGAGCGCGATCTTCAAACCTTTCAAAATGTGCGCCCTGTCTTTCGCCCGATTTAATTCAAACTCTGTCCGACGGCGAACCACTTCTTTCCGGTGTGCCAAATAATATTCCAAAATCATTTTCAGATTCAAAACTTTTGGCTGGATACCATCAACCAAAGCGAGCATATTTACATGAAAAGAATCCTGCAGCTGCGTCATGTCAAAAAGTTGATTCAAAATTTTCTTCGGATAAGAATCTTTTTTCAATTCAATGACAACCCGCACGCCCTCCTTGTTTGATTCGTCACGAAGATCTTTTATTCCTTCAATTTTTTTATCTTTGACGAGTGTGGCGATCTTTTCGAGCAGAGTCGCTTTGTTAACCTGAAAAGGAACTTCCGAAACAATTATTTTAAATTGCCCCGCCTTGTCTTCAACAATTTCTGTTTTAGCGCGCATCACAATTGGGCCTTTGCCCGTGGCGTAAGTCTGTTTAATCGCCCCTATATCATATATAATGCCGCCGGTTGGGAAATCGGGTCCCTTAACAAACTCGCATAATTCTTCCACGTCACAATCCGGATGTTCAATTAAATGGATAATTCCGTCGCAAATTTCCGAAAGATTGTGCGGAGGGATACTCGTGGCCATACCAACGGCAATCCCCATTGTCCCGTTTAAAAGAAGATTGGGCAGCCGTGCTGGCATTACTTGCGGCTCTTTGTGAGACCCGTCGTAGTTTGGAGTAAAATTAACCGTGTCTTTTTCAATATCAAATAAAATTTCTTCTGAAATTCTCGCGAGTTTCGCTTCTGTGTAACGCATCGCTGCCGGAGCATCGCCATCCATAGAACCAAAGTTTCCTTGACCCCAGACCAAAGGATAACGCATAGCAAAATCTTGAGCCATACGAACCATAGAGTCGTAAACCGCAACATCACCATGCGGATGATATTTACCCAAAACTTCGCCGACCACGGTCGCCGATTTTCTAAATTTCGCTCCCGGCTTCAACCCAACATCCCACATCGCGTACAAAATTCTCCGATGAACCGGCTTCAACCCGTCGCGAACATCAGGCAAGGCGCGGGAAATAATAACCGACATGGCGTAATCCAAATAAGACTCCTGCGCTTCTTTTTCAATACTACAGGGTAAAACTTTACCAGTCGCGACCGACAAGGGTTTTTCTTCTATTTTTTTCTTTTTTTCTTTTGCCATGATCTTTAAATATTATCTACTCTAAATTTATTGACAAACGAGCGAGTGTGGTCAACACAGCGCTACTGCACTTTATCTTTTAATTCTTCAACTAAAATTTTTTCTTTAATTTGATCAAGAAGACCTTTCTCTCCATCCCCGCCTTCCGCTTCGGTCGTTTCAACCGAAGAATTTATTTGCTCTTTAAATTCTTCCAAGCTGTCTCCCACCTCTTCCAAAACTCCCTCAGAACGAGAAAAAGTAAAACTGGCGGAGCCAAATAAATTGGCGAAATTATTTTCTAAACTGGAAAACCAGATAAAAAAAATCAAGCACGCGAAGACTGCTACACTTGCCCACATAATAATCCTTTTTTTCGATTCGGACAAGAGGACCTTCTTCTTCGGGCTTTTTTTCTCTGAAACCAGAACATCTGTATCTTTTTTATGTGTCGCATCCTTTAAATATTTCCACTCCTTCTCAACCTCAACTTCGTCCTGGTTTTTTTCTTCATCGGCGGATTCGGAAAAATTTTGAAATACTGGCAGATCATCCCCGTCTTTTAAAATCCCAAATTCGTTCGCGCCCTTCTCATCTTTTCCGAGAGTAGCTTTTTTTCTCGCCGCCGGAGAAACAATTTGCTCTTTTTCTCTAATCACAAAAACGGGAATTTCTACTTCCTTCCTCCTTGGATGTTTATGAACTGTTTTTTTATTTCTTTTTACAATTTTCGCCATAAAACTAACTTTTTTCCAGTACGATTACTCTTGTTTCTTCCTGAGGTAAATCTTTTTTAGAAATTTTTAATTTAGGTAATCTCTCGGCCTTGCTCGCACCCATTTCTTTTAAAAATTTATCTATAGTTTCAACGTCAACTTTAAGTCCCGGAATTTTATAATGCATGGGAATGACAATCCGCGGCTCTATTTCGTTTATAACTTTTACCGCTTCGCTCGCACCAAGAGTCCATTTTCCCCCGATCGGAACAAAAAGAATATCAATGCCGTCTAATTTCTCAATTTGCTCTTCGCTTAACGTATGGCCTAAATCCCCAAGATGAGCAAGAGAAATCCCCTCTGCTTCAATACAATAGACTATGTTTTGTCCCCGCTCCTTCCCCTCGCTTTTATCATGCCAAAAAGAATTTCCATAAACAAAAACTCCTTTTACTTCAAACTCGCCCGGACTTGTAATTGCAAAGGGCGCGCCATTTGGGCCGGAAACTCCGTCGACATTATTGTGATCAAAATGATCATGACTTACTGTCACAATATCCGCCGTCAAGCGCGGCAATTTAAAACCAACTTCCGCATTGTATGGATCAGTAACCAAGGTCACATCTCCGCTTTGAATTTTAAAACAAGATTGTCCGAGCCATGTTATCGTCATAAATTTAAATTAAAAAACAAACTTCTACGTTTTGTATCTTTAAAAATTATAACATAAATTATAAAAAAAGCAAGCTCCGGAGAGACCCTTGCGCTTGACATTTCTGTCAGTTTTGCCAAGATAAAAGACCGAGCCTAAACCCTTTTAGGCAAGGAAGGGAGGCAGTAAAATGGGCGACGGAGAAACCAAGCAATATTCCGCCGTAATTCCCGGCGGAGTCGAGCTCCCCGAGGCGGTGTGCGCGGCGCGAATGGTGAAAAATCTTCTCATTCTCGCTGGTAATGAATTCATTGGAGCCAGGGATGTTTCTTGCCTTCCTGGTGGTAGATTCCTTTTCGCCGCCAGGCGCAGGGACAATCTCTGGGTCGTCCTTCGGATCATCCCCCGAAGCGGGTACAAGGACCAAGTGGAGAAAGGCGCGCCACATCGGCAAATCCTCGGCCTCAAAATGGCTGGCGACCAACCTTTCTATGTCGGTTGGCCCGGAGATCCGGCCGACAATCGGCCGCACGTCTGCTGGGGGGAAACCAAGGGCAAGCCCTACGATGCCATCGACCACAACAGACTTCAGTGGAAAGATGGCGAACCGCTCTACATCGCTTCCTTGGCTAGCAAAGAGCTTGTCGTCCAGGGAACGCGCGAAAGTAAGCCTTACGACGAAATCATCCCCCCGCTTTTCTTTGCAGTGGGACGACCTCTCTACCGCGCGAAGCTCGGCCAGAAAATGGTTCTCGTCTGGGGCGAAAAAGAATCCCGTCCCTGCGACGACATTTCCGTTCCCTCCATGGAAGACAAAAAAATCGTAGCCTTTGCCACCGATGGCACGAGGATCTACGAGCTTACTGTCAAGACGATGTAAGGAGAAGCTATGGAGAGCATCAAAAAACTAAACTGTCCGCATTGCGGGCAGGGAGCCGAGTGCCTCTTCTCTGGCCGGAAAGTTGACAGCGTCTTTCTAAAAGATGAATACGTTGTTCACTGTCCGGCTTGCGGCTGGCAAGAAACAAAGTCCCAGCACGCCGGCCACCACATCGGAAATCGCGACTTCCCGCAAGGGTCGACTTGCCCCTTCTGTGGCAAATCGTCGGATGGTCACGCCAAGAGGCTGCCCTTAGGCGAGATCAGTCGTCGCTTCCGCGAACGAGAAGGAATGGACGGCCAACTCCATACCCCGCCCAGGGGACAGGAAAGCCCCGCGGCTGGGAGCGTGTCCGAGCAACTGCTAGAGATCGATGTCACGCTCGAACCCGCGGTGTGTGCAATCACCCCCAACCTTCCACCGCGGGCAAAGACACAGGAAAGACAAATGAAAACCTGGAAATTCCTGACTCGATGGAGCACAAGGAAGCTCATGAACGTCTTCATGATTGTGTACACGCTCGTGCTCGGCACGCTCGTCTTCACGACGAAGCTCTGGGACGAGGCGCCGGTCGGAGCGGCTTTCCAGGCGACATTGTTCCCGATCGCCATCATCACCGCCTGGATGATCATCTGCTCCGCTCTGATCGTCCGCTACTCCCGCAAGCACTACGGGGAACCATGACACAATCCGCAAAACAAAACGTCTGCCCAAATGCGGCCAGGAGCAGATCGTCTGCACCTATCTGGGTGAGGACAAACCCCATCACCACCGCTGGGAACACGACTGCACCAATTCCGCCTGCGATCTGCACGAGGCCTTCGACGCTTGGGACAAAACTCCCGACGAGGAGTACGACGAGCATGGTCCGGGCAAAGAGGGCGGCTGTCCTGGTCCGCACAAATGACAGGAGGAACAACTCGCCGCGAAGTTACGACTTCGCGGCTTTTTTATATAAAAATCACCCTAAGGCGATTTTTTTCTTTTCTATTTTCTAAATTTAAAATTAATCAATTACTAAATCAACTGCCTGCGGCGACTTTTCTTCCGGCGCGGTTTTATTTGCAGTAGATTTTTGTCCCCGAAGAATTGACGTGGTCGTTTCCGCCCGGCCTGGCGCGGCTTTTGGTTTCAAAGCCGAAGTCGCCACGTTTCTTTTTACTTTTCCATCGCCTTTTTCTTTTTCTTCTTCACGCGCCCGCTCTTGGCCATAAATATTAGACATCATTTCGCGCATTCGTTTTTTCTTCTCCTCTTCCTCTTTTCGTTCTTCGCGAAGCGATTCCACGGTAATTTTTGGCTCGTCAATTTTTTGTCCCTCACGGCGTGCCCTTTCGGCTTCTCGAAAAATTTCCGTTGGAGAACGATATGTTTTTATCGCGCCGGATTTTTTCAATTCGCCCAAAACTTCTTTTGCTTGCCGCTCGCTAACTTGTCGCGAAACGCTCATTCCCATTTTTGAAACAGCCTGCTTCACCGAACTTTTAACATAAGAAGTTCTGGTCGCGGTTTTTAAAAAATCAGATAATTTTTGCGCCATAAAATTTTATTAAGCGGCCCGAGCTTCGGCTGTTTTTCTTTTGGTCGTTGCTCCGCGCTGTTCTTGAGACCAACCATATCTAATCACATGTCTTGCCATGTCTGCGTCATAGTCGCTTGGCAATTTTTTCTTCTCTAACAAATCCCGCGCTTTCCCCATAAATGCCTCCCAAACACTGTCTGATTCTTCACCTAAAACAAAATCAAAAGCTTTCTTTAAAACTTCCTGCCGTCGAGGTGAATCGAGAAATGTTCTCAAATGAATTTCCAAAAGTGGCGTCTGAACCGCCGTAGTTATATCCTTAGCTTCCTCAAGCGCCCTAGAAAAAACTTGAAGCGCGGGAAAAACTTCTTGTCCTGTCTCGTCATACAAGGCCGCGCCAAAAGTTTCGCTATTATCTATGGCCTTCACCTTTCCTCCTGGTTGACGCTTAATTAATTCATTTCCCCGATGACCATCTTGTTGACCAGTTAATGAATGAAGTAGAGCCACCAAAACTAAATCTTCCGGGTTCTTTCCGCGGTCAGGGACCTTAGTGGCCGCGTCCGCCTCTTGCACGAATGCCTGAACAGACCCCAACCCCTTATCTTCATCACGTAAAACTGTTGGGGGAACAACTCCCAGTTCCAATGCTCTATCAACCATACATGTTAACCATTCTCTTTTATGAAGGGTGAAGTCTTCAATGCCAGCTTTTAATACGTGGATTTCTTCACCTTTTACTGGCTTATACACTCCAACTATTTCTCTGCCGCGCTCTACTAGCCGTAAAAGATAAGTTTCATTTGCTCCCTTCACCCCCTTGTCTCCCATTGAATCAAGATGTTCGCAAGGAGGTTTACATGGTTCCGCTTCTCTAAGTTCGAGAAAAGTGTTCAAATCTTTAATTATTTCCTGAATCCCTTCCGGACTTTCAGCTTCGCCAAGTCTCACATCATATAATTCCGCTGTTAGGCGATCTGTATTTTTCAAAATTTCAGATATTTCGACTAAACTCTCCCTGCTTCCCTTGACCTCAACCGGGACAACCACTTCTGTCCTTTCTTCCTCTCCACTGTTTTCTTTTTCTGCCCGAGAAACTAGGCCTGTTTTTATATCCTCTGTATCAAATTCTTTTTCCTTTTCCTCAGATGGTCTTGGTCTTTTTTCCTTCATAAAATTTACTTTATTTTTCTAGCTAAAAAATAAGGGTTGCGATAACTCGCCTTCACGGCCCGCAAAAATTTTTCTCCGTCATCGGGAGTAACCTTCTGACCCTCCCAATAAAATTCTTCTTTTCGCAACTCCTCTATCACGCCTTCGTCTCCCTTAAACTGCACTACGCCATCAACCAAATCGCATGTTACTAAAATTTCTGGATCTTTGTCGGGATTCACAACTTGAATAATTTCTAAAATTTTTATACCGTCGTTTTTCTCCTTTTGGAGATCTCCTCTTTTTTCGGATGAAAACTCTAAAATCCTTCCTCTTTCAGACATAATAAGTTATTAAATTAATTATTTATACATATATTTTACCGCTTCTTGCCAAAAAATTCAAGATGTTATATACTATTTCTATCTTATTAAAGAAAGGAGTTTTGAGGTTTGCCGGGGTTCCCGACAACCTCTCTAATTATTAACTATGGATCTAACAAATCTAACAAAAAAAACCGAGAGTGGAGAATTTGAAAAATTACTCGCCGAAGGAAACTTTCTTGCGATTCCCAAGGTCGGAGACGTCGTCCGCGGCATAGTTTTAACTATCAGTAAAAACGAAGTTAACTTGGATATTCCGGGATTTAAGACGGGCGTTGTCCGCGGCCGGGAGCTTTGCAACGAATCAGCCGATTATTCCGAATTAAAACCGGGTGACGAAACCGAGGCTACAATTTTAGAAATGGAAAATGAACGCGGCGAAATGGAATTGTCTTTCCGCTTTGCCGGGCACAAAAAGATTTGGGACAAACTGATGGAGCTTCAAAAATCCGGCGAAATCGTAATCGCTACCGTGATGGACGCGAATAAAGGCGGTTTAATGATTAATGTTAATAAAATTGTCGGCTTCTTGCCTGTCTCGCAACTCGCGCCGGAACATTATCCGCGCGTGCCGGGCGGCGAGAAAAATAAAATATTAGAAAAATTAAAAACTTTCGTCGGGACTCCGCTTGAAGTCAAAGTTATTGATGTGGGCTCGGAAGAAGAAAAATTAATTGTTTCGGAAAAGGCCGCCTGGGAAGAAAAACAAAAAAATATTATTTCTTCCTACAAGGTCGGCGACATAATTTCCGGAACCGTTTCCGCCCTGGCTGATTTTGGCATTTTTGTGAAGTTTGATAATTTAGAAGGATTGGTTCACATTTCCGAATTGGCCTGGCAAAGAATTGACCATCCGGAAGATGTCGTTAAGGTTGGCGAAGAAATAAAAGCAGAAATCATTGGCGTGGAAGGTTCAAAAATTTTCTTGTCAATGAAAAAATTAATTGATGATCCTTGGAAAAAAATCAGCGAAAAATATAATGTCGGCCAAGTTGTGGAAGGCAAGGTTCTTAAAATAAATCCTTTTGGATTATTTGTTGAACTTGATCCGGAAATCCACGGCTTAGCCCACATCTCTGAGTTGTCCGCGAAACCGATTCAAAGTCCAACTGAGGTGGCAAAAATTGGCGATACGCTAAAATTCAAAATTATTTCCATTGAGCCAGTCGACCATCGCTTGGGCCTGAGTCTCCGCGGCGCCAAAGAAAAAACTTTGGAAAAATCAACCGAGGAAAATGCTGAAGAAAAAACCGCGGAGGAAACTCACGCGGAAGCTCCGGCCGAAAAACCAGTTGAGGAAGTTAAAACCGAAGAACCAAAACAGGAAATACCGGAAGCCGAAGAAGAAAAAAAATAGTTTTGGAATAGCGGGCTTTAGCCCGCGCAAGAAATATATAAAAACGGCCGCCGATTCGGCGGCCGTTTTATTTTTTTATTCACGCTTGTTCCGTGCTTAAAAATGGCGCAAACTCTTTTATTGATTATTGGAATTAGTATTTGTAGGACTAACCATTGTCGGCCGTAGCTGAATTGTTTCTGCCGTAATACTTCCGCCGTCATTGGCCGTACCGTTTGCCATAACATTTTCCCCTACTTTTAAATCTTCCATGGCTCCCTCAGCTGTTTTTGTAATTTTTGTTGCATCGGAAAAGAAAATTATTTTTGATCCGCCGTCCGGAAGTTTCACAGTTAAACTTTTATCATCTTTTGAAATAATTTCCCCACTTACAAAATTCGCGCCAATGTTTTTTCCGCCCAGAGCACCGGCTTCTCCGGCAAAACCTTGTCTATCTCCAAATGATACTTTTCCAAAATCAGAAAAACCCTCGCGGACGCCAATGCTTCTTTTACTTTCTCCATATTTCATTCCTCCATAGAAAGCTGCTCCGCCCACGATAATTACGATCGCGATAAAAATAGGTAAAAATTTCTTCATAGTTTTTGTTAATTGTTAAATATTAACTGCTAATTGTTAATTTTACTCGTAACGCAGCGCCTGGATTGGATTTAATTTGGCTGCGCGTCTCGCCGGGTAATAACCAAAAATAATTCCGATCGCGGCGGAAACCCCGCACGCCAAAAAAACAGACGTTGGCGAGATTGCGGTGGTAATTCCCCCAAACTTTTCTACACCTAAAGACGCAAGCCATCCAAAAAATATTCCCACCACTCCACCGACCAAAGTAAGCACCATGGCTTCAAGCAAAAATTGGAGGCTGACATCTTTGCGTTTCGCGCCAATAGCTTTACGCAAACCAATCTCGCGCGTTCGTTCCGTAACATTAGTGAGCATCATATTCATAATGCCAATACCGCCCACAATCAAAGAAATTCCAGCGATTGAACCCAAAAGCAATGTCAATGTATTGGTTATAGATGAAGCGCTCGCCACAACATCGGCTTGATTCATGATTCTAAAATCTGCTGAGTTTGGATCAGAAATATTATGACGCGCAAGGAGAAGTGCTGTAACTTCTTCTTGAAGCGTTGTCATTGATTTGGCGTCTTTCGCCTGAATACTAATCGTGCTTACGTAATTTTTCCCGACTAAAAATTTTTGGGCGGAAGAAAGGGGAACAAAAATCATATCATCTTGGCTGCCAAAACCGCTGCCACCCTTTGACTTCGTTACCCCGATAACCTTAAATTCCATTCCTTTAATTCTGATCGTTTGTCCAACTGCATCAACTTCTTCGCCAAAAAGATCATCTCGTGCGCTTGGCCCCAAAACCGCGACCTTCGACATATTCTTTATGTTTTGTTCAGAAATAAAAGAACCTTGTTCTATCTCAACATTTCGAACTCCGGGATATGAGGCTGTTATTCCAACAACTGAAGTATTCGTGTTTGTGCCTTTGGCAGTTATTTGATATCGACCGGAAATTTCCGGCGCCACGGCGTTCGCTAAAAAAATTTCCGCGCCGATCGCATCGGCATCTTCTGCAGTCAAAGTTTGAGATGAACCCCATCCGGCGCTTACACCCGATGACCTCTGCGTGCCGGGCATAACCTGAATCAAATTTGAACCTATGGATTCAATGTTTGATTGTATTGATCCTTGTGCGCCCTGACCAATAGAAATCATGGCGATCACTGATCCAATACCAATGACAATTCCCAAAATCGTAAGACCGGACCGCGCCTTATTCCCAAGCAACGCCAAAAAAATTTCTTCAAACAAATCTCTAATTTTCATATATAAACTATTTATTTTCTTTCGTCGGATACGATAATGCCGTCGCGAATCTGAATTATTCTGTCCGCATGCTCCGCAACACCTCGTTCATGGGTAATTAAAATAATTGTATGATTATTTTTTTTATTTAATTCCTCTAATGTCCCAAGAACAACTTCTCCTGTTTTGGTATCAAGATTTCCTGTCGGCTCATCAGCCAAAATTAATGACGGATTATTCACAAGCGCCCTCGCGATTGCCACTCTTTGCATCTGTCCACCGGAAAGTTGGTTTGTAAGGTGATAGAAATGTTCTTCGTCTAAACCAGCGTTTGAAAGAGACTCTCTTGCCCGCGATTCCCTTTCTTCTTTTGGAACGCCGGCATAAACAAGCGGCAACATTACATTTCTTAAAACAGTGGAGCGCGGAAGAAGATTGAATGATTGAAAAACAAAACCAATTTTATTTTTTCTGATGTCGGCCAACTCGTCGTCAGACAACGCCGCGACACTTTTTTTATCTAAAAAATATTCGCCGGAAGTCGGAATATCTAACGCCCCCAAAATGTTCATCAGGGTTGATTTTCCTGAACCAGACGGACCCATAATCGCGACAAATTCTCCGTCAGCGATAGCGAACGATAAATCTTTCAGGACAGTGACTGCTCCCGTGCCGGTTAAATATGTTTTTGTTATTTTTTTGCATTCAATCATAACGCGTGTCAGTACCCGATTACCTTCCTCCCATCGCCGGCGCCCCTCCTCCCATATCAAGAAAGGTGCTGCCTCCTGTTTTAATTTGAGTTCCGGACGAACCAGACGACGTACTTGATGTTGACGAGGTGACCGTTCTCAAAATAATTTGGTCTCCTGCGCTAAGTCCACTTATAATTTCTGTGTATGCGTCGTTAGCTAGACCAACTTCAACTACTTGTCGACGTGGAGAATTTTTAAGAATAATGCCGCCAACGCTGCTGTAAATTTCATCTACGATAATTTCATCTGGCATTTCCACATAAGATATTCCCCCCGAAGACTTAACAGCTGCATTTGGAACTAATATGGCGTCTTGTCGAAGATCAGTGACAATTGAAGCGGAAACGCTCATTCCCGGTTTTACTCTTTCATCTTGCGTGTCAAAAATAATTTTTATATTGTAACTAACAACTCCCTGCGTAACGGTTCCGAGCGCGTCCATTTCCGCAACTTCACCGGTTAAAGTTAAATCGCTTACGGCATCAAAAGTTAAGGTCACTTTCTGGCCAATCTTAACTTTCGCGGCATCCACTTCGTTTAGGGAAATTTCCGCTATACGCTGTTTGGTAATAAGCGTCGCGATTGCGGTTCCTGAAGAAACCGAATCGCCGATTTCAACATTGACCTCAGCAACAACACCACTAAACGGAGCCTTTACTACGTAATCAGCTAATTGAGCGCGAGCTTCAGCGAGCGCTTCTCTGCGTTGCCGCACCGAGAGTTCTGCTGAGCGCAAATCTAATGCATCTGGTCCGGTCTTTAAATTTTTTAGGGATGCCTCTCTTTCTTTAATAGTCGCTTCTGCCGCGGCAATATCCAAGGGATTAGTTTTCCCCATTTCCTCAATTTCACGGATCGCGTCTTCCACTGCTTCAAAATTATTATCAATCGTTCTTTGAATTGAAGTTAAACTAGAGGTGTTTCCGTTAGTTTGACTAAGGTAGCCGGAAATATTTTTTTGGTAAGACTCCACTTCTGGAAATATTTCCCACTTCATTTCTGTCCTAAAATCAACCCAACTCGCGAGATAGCTAATTTCACTTTTTATCGCTTCGGCAACGGCCTTGGTAGTATCCAAAGTTTTACGGAACAATTCTTCTATCGCTTCCCGTTCTGAGTCTTGGTCAATATTTTTATAAATTTCATAACTTTCCTCGTATTTTTCGCGAGCTTTTTTATAATTACTCTCGGCCTTATTTTTAAAAACCCAAAGACTATCTCTCGCGTCTACGTTTGTCGTGGAAAAAAGCGCGCTGGTGTTGTCTTGCCTGCCCCCCACTGTCGCCTGGTGGTCACTAATTTCATAACCATAAAGCGCGGCATTAAGGCCAGCGATTACGTTTGGTAAATCCAAAAAAACGTCTGAAATTATATCAAGAGCATCTTCGTAACCTTCATCAATATTTTTTTCTGCGTCAGCTTTCTCTTCTTCAGCTTTTTTATATTCCGCTTCTTGCGATAATTTTAATTTCTCCAAATTATTTTTTGCTGAAGCAAGCGCATTTTCAGCCTGTAAAATAGAGTAATCGCTTTCCGGTTCTTTTAATCTTTCAAGGGAAAGCTCCGCGCTTTCCAAGCTGTCCTGAGCATCGCGGATATCTCGATAAGCATCTTGAGCGTTAAGCTTAACAATGATTTCTCCAGATTTTACTTCTTGGCCCTTTTTTATTGACACAGAAATAACCTCCCCCGAAGTTTTTGGTTTGATATCAACTTGATTAGACGCGGAAATCTGCCCCGTGCCAGAAACAGAGGAAATAAGGGTTCCTTTTTCCGCAGCGGCCAAAACATATTTGGTTTCTGCCGTATCATCCTTCAGGGTCTGGGCTCCGAAATATCCGCCAGTTGCCAAAACAATGGCGACTAAACTATAAACGCCTTTTCTTTTTAAAACATGCTCGGAAATTTTTTTAATCATATTTTTTATTTAAAATTTTCTCGGAGCCAACCCCGGAAGAGGCATTGGTGGTGAAGGCATTACTCTAATTAACTTAGCTTCTATTTGACCAGTTTCGTTTGATTCGCCAATCGTAATAATATTCTCGTCAAGTTTTAAGTCTGAAACTTTAATTGTGTCCTGCAAACGCTTGATAATCGTATCATTATTTGTGACAATAATTTTTTCTACATCTCCTCGCCCCCGGACGACCAATGTTTCTCCTTCAATTTTAATTATTTGTCCGACCGTTCCGTTGGATTCTAAAAAATCTTTATCGTTAAACCCTCCCCAAAAACCTCCCCGCGGTCCGCCAAAATTTTGATGATAATTGTCACTCCATCGGCAAGAAAAATCTGCCTTTTTAATTCCTACGGCCATACCCACTTTAAACACAAAAAGCAATACAACAAGCGCCGCTAGACCTAGAATTATTCCCTGAAAAATTTTTGACTGAAAAATTTTATTGATATCCATATTTTTAAGCCTTTCTTAATTTTGAATTATAAAAAATTTTTAAATCGCGAACCAGTATCTTTAACGATTCCAAAAATACCGCTACAACCGCCAAAAATGAAACAAGTCCCATCACAGGAAGCGTTTCGAGCAGAGACTGGGCAAAATTTTGCCAATATACCAAAACGATTTTCGTATCGGAAAAAATCAGAGAAAAAAATGCAAAAAATCCCGATTCAATAAAACCCGATCGCACATAAGCAAAAACCGGAATAAAAGCAATGGCCGATCCGATAAGGCTGATAGAAAAAATTATAATTCTTCTCCGAAGATTCAAAAGTTTATTTTCCTTTTCTATCCGACACATTATTCTATCAAAAAGCCCGGCCGGCGGTTCGACCAAATTAAATTTTTCTGAAATTTTTCCTAAATTTTTATCCATATTTATCCCTATTATTGTTATACGAAAAAAGGATGCATTTTGGTGCATCCCTTCCTATTAAAATAATATTTTTACAAAATTTCGGTAAGAGCGTCGCGAAGAGCGGCCAGCGCCCGGCGATGACGGCTTTTGGCGGTATGAAGCGGAACGCCGGTTAATTCAGAAATTTTTTTGAAAGTCAGACAACTATAATATTTTAAATAAAGAACTGTCTGATGATTTTCCGACAAATTTTTCATTGCGGCTCGGAGCAGATGAGCCGTATCGGCCTGCTCAGTTGTCTCGCTAGGAAGCGGTGCTGGATCAGTAAGTGTCTCGGCAATCATGTTTCCGCCGTCATCATTATCAAACGCCGAAAACGGCACGGCTTTTTTCTTCCTTAAATAATCCACTGCAGCGTTTTTTGCAATGCTAAAAATCCAGGTTTTAAAATTCTTTTTTATATCAAATTTTTTTAAATTTTTCCATGCCCTAACAAAAACTTCCTGAGTAATATCTTCGGCGCTAATATCATCGCCCACCAAATAACGAACAAAACTATAAACTGGTTTTAAATATTTTTTAACCAAAATTTCGAGCGACTCTTTATCACCTTTTAAATATTGTCTTATTAATTTTTCGTCAGAATTATTTTCCATATTCTCTAATAAGAGTAACTCAAAAATACCCTTATGTCAAGGCGACTCTTAGATCAATTGTTAATTATCAATTCTTATGTTATAATCATTATAAATAAATATATGAAAAACCTTGCCAAAAATTTTATCATCGCCGTCATTGTATTCCTTGTCATCACGGGAATTTTTAGCACTCTGACTTTGTCCGCGAAAAAAGTGGAAAATATTGACCTGCAAAAATTTGTGGAACAAATTAACGCCGGCGATATCCAAAAAATTTCTATCGAAGGAGACAAATTAAACATTACCCTAACCAGCGGTAATCTTGAAACTCTGCGCAAAGAAACAAATGAAACCTTGGGCGAAGTTTTTAAAAATTACAACGCTGATCCGGAAAAAATAAAAAGTATCAGCATTGAAGTTAAAGAAGAATCGGGCTGGAGTTATTGGCTGAACGCCCTTCTCCCCTTTCTCCTCCCACTGATTGTCGTCATAGCTTTAATTTATTATATGATGCGCCAAGTTCAGGGGGCGAACACCAAAGCCATGAGCTTTGGCCAATCCGGCGCGAGAGAAGCTCCAAAAAATTCCAAAAATCGCGTGACTTTTAAAGATGTGGCTGGTGTCAAAGAAGCCAAGGAAGAACTTTGGGAAGTAGTTGAATTTTTAAAAAATTCAAAAAAATTCATGCAGCTTGGAGCGAAAATTCCCAAAGGAGTTTTATTGATGGGTTCGCCAGGCACGGGAAAAACTTTACTCGCCAAGGCCGTGGCTGGAGAAGCCAATGTTCCGTTTTTTAGCATCTCCGGTTCTGAATTTGTGGAAATGTTTGTCGGCGTGGGCGCGGCGAGAGTTCGCGATCTTTTCCAAAAAGCGAAAAAAAGCGCGCCATGCATAATTTTTATTGACGAACTCGACGCCGTCGGCCGACAACGCGGCACGGGATTGGGCGGAAGCCACGACGAACGCGAACAAACTCTAAACCAAATACTGGTAGAGATGGACGGCTTTGAAGCAAACTCCGGAGTCATTATTTTAGCCGCCACAAATCGTCCCGATGTTTTGGATCCAGCGCTTTTGCGCCCTGGCAGATTTGACCGACGGGTAATTTTAGATGAACCAGATATCAACGACCGTGAAGCAATTTTGAAAATTCATACTAAAGGAAAACCCATCGCCACGGATGTTAATTTAAGAAAAATTGCCGAGCGGACGCCTGGTTTTTCCGGCGCCGACCTCGCAAACCTCTTAAACGAAGCAGCGATTCTTTCCGCCCGACGGAACAAAACTCAAATTGGCATGGATGAAATCAGAGAAAGCGTAGAAAAAGTTATGCTTGGACCAGAAAGAAAAAGCCATCTTTTATCAGATAAAGAAAGAAATATTACTGCCTACCATGAAGCAGGCCACGCCCTCGTGGCCCACGAATTACCACATGCCGATCCGGTCCATAAAGTGTCTATCATTTCTCGCGGCCGCGCCGCTGGCTATACTTTAAAACTTCCGACAGAAGATAAACACTTGCACAGCCGCTCTGAGTTTATTGATGACCTTGCCGTAATGCTCGCTGGCCACACCGTGGAAAAAGAAATTTTTGGTGAAGTCACGACCGGTGCTTCGTCCGACTTGCGCCAAGCTACGCGGCTCGCCCGCCGTCTCATTACCGAATTTGGCATGAGTGAAAAACTTGGAGCCAGAACTTTTGGTGAAAAGGAAGAAATGATTTTCCTTGGTCGGGAAATCCACGAACAGCGCGATTATAGTGAAAAGGTTGCCGAAACGATTGATCAAGAAATCAACCATTTAATTTCCGAAGCCGCAAAAACAGCTCTGGAAATAATCAGAAAAAAGAAAAATAAACTTGAAGAAATTGTGAAAATTTTGCTTGAAAAGGAAACTATTGAAAAAGAAGCGTTTGAAGCAATATTTAAATAACGAACACAAGACAATTGTGTTCAAGGGGGAAATATGTTTAAAAAACCAACGCAAGTTTACCGGCCTATCTTCAAAAAGGCCTGGGAAATTACAAAACAAAATCGGTTCCTGTGGATTTTCGGACTTTTTGCGGCATTAGCCGGGAACGGTGGAATTTACGAAATTTTAATCAAGGGTTTCGGGCGTATTGTCTCAGAAGGCGAAGCAACTCTCATGACGTCAAAATGGCTTTGGCTCACCGAATTTTTATCCTTCCCCCGCCTTGAAGACATTTATGTCCGTTCGCCTCTTTTCGTGAGTTTGCTCTGGGTTCTCTTCTTTGTAATCTTGGCTGCTTTGGCGTTTTTAATCTGGGTTATCGTAACTTCGCGCGGCGCGCTCATCTCTTCGGTGAGAAAAATCGCGAGCCGCAAAAAAACCGGTTTACGCGAAGGTTGGGCAGAAGGAAAAAAATATTTCTGGCCCGTTCTTGGTCTTAACCTTCTCTCCAAGGCCATCACCTTTGGCCTGCTTGTTCTGATCACTATTCCTGCCATGTTATTCCTTACCGGCCAGGGCGGAAATGTTGGATTAAACTTATTTCTTTATATTTTAGCTTTTGTTGTTTTCACCTCTCTGGCGCTCTTCATCTCTTTTATGGCTGTTTACGCGACCTGCTTTGTAATTATGGAAAATAAACCGTTTGTTGAATCAATCAGATTAAGTTGGAAAATGTTTGTAAGGAACTGGCTAATCTCCATTGAAATGGCTATTTTACTTTTCTTAATCACGATCGCCGCGGGAATCGGTTTAATACTCTTCACTCTCCTATACATGATTCCTGTCGCTCTGTTGCTTTTTGCTTTTTCTTATTTGGAACTCTCAATCGGCTTTTGGTTGATTGGTTTTCTTGCCACCTTGGGTTGGTTCGTCGCCTTGTTCTTTGCCGGAGCCATTCTTTCTACTTTCCAGTTTTCATCCTGGACATTGCTTTTTATGGAAATAAACAAGAAAAAAATCTGGAGCAAATTACTAAGATTTGTAGGCATCAGAAAATAAAAATATAATTTTACCATGGCAAACCCATCAATTGATGACCTTCTAAAGCAATACTCTGGCGCCGGTTCCCCCGCGCCCCAGGCTGCTTCGGAAGAAACACAGGAAAAATTTGAAGAGAAAATGACCGAAATCGCTCTGAAAGAAAAAGAAAAAATCGCCCAAGCCAAGGCGGCTGAATTAAATTTTCCCTACATCAATTTGAAGGGTTTTCCTATTAGTCCGGAAACCCTTACTTCTGTCCCTAAGGAAATAGCGGAAAAACTAAAAATTATTTGTTTTTTAAATACGGGCACGGAAATCCGAATCGGCGCAGTTGATCCGAACCAAGAACAAATTAAAGAAATTTTACTTTCGCTTGAAGATAAATTCCATAGTCACGGCGAAATCTATCTGATTTCGAAACATAGTTTTAATTTAGCTTTTAAACTTTACACGGCTTTGCCCACAATTAAAAAAATTGTGAGCGGAGTGGAAATTTCCGAAGCGGATTTACAAAAATTTTCCGCGGAAATAAAAAATTTCAAAGACCTTCACGAAAAAATCCAGAAAGCCAATATAACAGACATTGTCACCATGGTCATTGCCGCTTCAATCACGGCTCGTTCTTCTGATATCCATATTGAAGCTGAAGAAAAAGATATAAAAATTCGTTTTCGCGTTGACGGCGTTTTGGCAGATGCCGCCGCCCTGCCCAAAGAGCAGTGGTCAAAAGTCATTTCTCGCATCAAACTTCTTTCCGGATTAAAGATTAATGTCACGGACATTCCCCAAGACGGCCGCTTCACGATTTTTGTTAAAGACGGAAAAATTGATGTCCGCGTTTCCTGCCTCCCGACATCCTACGGCGAATCAGTTGTCATGCGCTTGCTAATGCCCTCCGCTGCCGGACTTGGTTTTGACGGCCTTGGCCTTTGGGAACCGGCCTTTTCACAACTTAAAGCCCAGACCGAACGGCCGAATGGCATGATTATCACAACCGGTCCGACTGGCTCTGGTAAAACCACTACTCTTTACGCTATTTTAAATAAACTAAACGAGCCGGGCGTAAAAATTATTACCTTGGAAGATCCAGTAGAATATAAATTGGCCGGCATTAATCAAAGCCAAGTTGATTATTCCCGCGACTATACTTTTGCCAAAGGTTTAAAATCAATTTTGCGCCAAGACCCGGACGTAGTCATGGTCGGTGAAATCCGTGATATTGAAACTGCGGACATTGCTATTCAGGCGGCGCTCACCGGGCACTTGGTAATTTCCACCATTCATACAAATAGCGCCTCAGGGGCGATTCCAAGATTTATGTCCATGGGCGTTAAACCATTTTTGCTTGCCCCGGCTCTAAACGCCGTGATTGGCCAGCGCTTGGTTAGAAAGATTTGCGAAAATTGCAAAGTGGAAGATAAATTAGACGCGGAAACTTTGGGGCGCGTAAAAAAAATTCTTGAAGCCCTGCCAACGGAAGTTAAGGAAAAATATAAAGTTGATTTGGAAAATTTAAAATTCTCGCGCGGCGTCGGCTGTCCGGAATGCAATAACCTCGGCTACAAAGGCCGCATCGGAATTTACGAAATTATGATTATGAGCGCGGAAATTGAAAAAATAATTTTATCCGGAGAAATTTCCGAATACCAAATGCAAGATATCGCGACCAAAGCCGGCATGGTGACCATGGTTCAAGATGGTTTATTAAAAGCCCTAGCCGGAGTCACCTCCGTTTCCGAAATTTTCGAAGCAGCGGAGTAAATAAAACGTCATAAAACAACAAAGACAGCCAAGATGGCTGTTCTTTTTATATTCTTCGAGCAAGCAAAGTGTGCCGAGAAATTCAGGACTTCGCCCCAACGATAATTTTTTAAAATAAAAAACCCGCGAGAGGTTCTCAATCACTAATCACTAATTACTAATTACTTCAACTTTTCTCTTCTCCTCCCCCCCTCCCAACTTCATTTTTATTTTTATCACTTTTCTCCCACGGATCAACGCCGCAACTTTGTCCGCCCACTCAATCACGGCCACGGTATCCGCCCGGCCGAGCCAATCTAAAATTCCAATGTCCACTAATTCAACGGCGTCACTCAACCGATACGCGTCCACATGACACAAGTGTTTAATTTTATGCCCTAAGCCTGTCGAAGGGCGAACATTATAAATCTTCATCAACAAAAACGTCGGACTCTGCACTCGCTCTTTTATTCCGAGCCCACTCGCCATGCCTTTCGCAAAAACAGTTTTCCCTGCGCCAAGCTCACCAATTAACGCAACCACTTCTCCTCCGCGCAATTTTTGGGCAAACCGTTCCGCGAAGGCCAAGGTTTCTTTTTCATTTTTAAAAACTTTTTTCATAATTCCCAATTTGGATCAACTTTTAATTTCTGCCACGGCGTAAAATCTTTTTTCGCGGCATGAAAATACCCGGCTGCCGCGACCATAGCCGCGTTGTCAGTACAATATTCAAAGTCTGGAATATTCCAATCTACGCTCGGCATTTCTTTTTCTATCTCGGACACAAATCGCTCACGCAATCTCTTATTCGCCGAAACGCCCCCAGCGAGCATTACTGTTTTTACTTCATATTTTTTTGCCGCCCGAATTAGTTTTGCCACAAGTACATCAACAATCGCTTCCTGAACTTCATGCGCCATCGCCGGAACAATTCCCTCCAGCTCATCTTTATTTTTAAAATCTCGCGCAGCATAAAGCACGGCCGTTTTCAAGCCGGAAAAAGAAAAATCAAAATCTTTTGTGTCTATCATCGGCCTGGGAAATTTCACTTTTAACTTTTCACTTTTAACTTTTAACTTTTTCGCCTCTGCGGCAATCGCCGGTCCACCCGGATACCCCAACCCCAAAATTTTTGCCGTCTTATCAAAACATTCTCCTGCCGCGTCATCACGCGTCTCACCAATCATAACGTATTTTCCGTGTCCACGCATCAAAATCAATTCTGTGTGTCCCCCACTCACCACAAGACATAACGCCGGAAATTTTATTTTTTTATTGGTAAGCCAGTTCGCGTAAATATGTGCTTCCACGTGATTTAGAGCCACAAGCGGTTTTTCCCAAAACCAGGATAAAATTTTTGCTGTTTCATTTCCCACCAAAAGCGACGTAATCAATCCCGGACCAGCCGCCACGGCAATCGCGTCAATTTTTCCCGCCCCATCCGGGCCCAACGCCTCTTTCACCACCGGCAAAATCGCTTCCACATGGATTCTCGCCGCCACCTCTGGCACCACTCCGCCGTATTTGGCGTGAATTTTTATCTGCGAAGAAACAACATTACTTTTAACTTCAAAATTTCGGCCGTCGCTTTCCACGACCGCCGCGCTTGTCTCGTCACATGATGTTTCTATTCCTAATATCTTCATATACTTCTATTTAACGGAAAATCTTGACAAAAAGCAAGTTCTATATTAAATTTATTAGTTGGCTCCCAACCACCGACGCTAACGCAAAAGCGCCAAGGAGGAAAAGCTCATGACCGAACCCGTACAAGCCCCCAGTCTCAAGGATCTGGCCATCACCGTCGTTCGTCAAATTCTGAAGGTCTACGATCTCTTGGACCAAGACGAAGTCGAGGAGGGCGTAGACTACGACTATCGCCTCAATGTAATTGAGGATGATCAGATGCTGACGCTGAACATCGATGCCGACGACCAGCTCGGTCGTATCCTGGCCGGACGAGGAAAGATGACTCTCCGGGCCATACAGAAGTTCCTCATCAGTGCCCTGCATTTCCGACTCGACCACGGCAAAGACCAGAAGCTCGAACGCTTCGTCCGCCTCTCTGTCAACGGCCAATTTCCGAAACCCGAGAACGGCGACGAAGAACGACCTGTCGAGAAGAAGGTCATCACGATCATCGCCCCGCCGGAAGTGAAAGTTCGCACCCTGAATCCCGACGGTACCAGCCGGTAGCTTTCGCCGTCCACTAGCTTGGGAGCCCAACACCCTCGACCCTGCGTCATCCAAACGCGCGGCCGAGGTCTTTTTTTATTATCTAAAATTAATATTTTCCAATATTTCTAAAAAGAGTCCGTTATTATTTTTATATATCGCTTCAGAGTAAGGAGTAAAACTATTTGTGTAGGCTAAACTAATTTCAATAATACCTTCCCTTATAATAGTTAACGCGTGCCATACGGCAGCATCTTCCGTAACTTTATATATAAAATATTTGTTACCATTGATATCTACAACATGTCCATTTTCTTTAGCATATTCTTTCTCAAACTCCGAGAGACCGGAATCTGTTTTATAAAATGAGACAAGTTCTTCTATGTCTTCAAATTTTTTATCATTCTTTAATAATTTAATCTCTGCCACCATATAAGCGCTCTGGGCGTTCCTATCAAATTCTGCGGTGGACTCGATGTGTACCCCGGCTATTAAATTTTCACTGGTCGCTATATTAGTTATATCAATTCCTAGATTATAGAATCCATCTTTCGGATACTTAAACTTAATATTTGTATTTTGAAGTTGAGCTTCTGTGTCAAAGTTTGTTTTTGGTAGTTCAACTTCTTTGTTTTTGTAAATTATAATAAAAAATCCCGCTAAGCTTATTGCGAGGATAGATATTGCTATGCAAATACGTTTATACTTCATATATTGGTATTTTACTCTAAAAAAATAAACCCGCCAAACGGGTTCTACGTGATGTTGTCATGGTAGCCCCACCGGGATTCGAACCCGGGTTACCACATTGAAAGCGTGGTGTCCTAGACCAGACTAGACGATAGGGCCAAGTTATTTACCATAATAACAAAGAATAAAAATTTTGACAACTATTTCAAAATCTTATATAATAAGATAACTTATTTTAAGCTTATGCTCAAAGACCTCTTTCCACTAAAAAACCAAAAACCCGAAGAGGAAAATTTTTTCCCCGTTCAGAAAGAATCGGGCGAGGAACATCATACTTGGCTCTCAAAAGACTATGAAGGCCAGCTTTCGGTTGATGTTTATCATAATGATAAAGAAATTGTTGTTCGTTCAACCGTGGCCGGCGTCAAGCCGGATGATCTGAACATTATGGTTGACAATGACCTTTTAACTATTCGCGGAAAACGGGAGGCCGAAGCCAGTATTAACCCTTCCGATTATTTGTATCGCGAATGCTACTGGGGAGGATTTTCCAGAACCATTGTTTTACCCGAAGATGTTAAGGCGGACAAAATAAAAGCGACTTTGAAAAATGGCCTTTTGACGATCGTTTTACCCAAAGCAGTTTCCGATGCTCAAATTAAAGTTAAAGAGGAGTTTTAATTTTATGAAATTTATAAAAGCGGCGATTGACAGGTTTGAAGGAGATTCAGCTGTAATAAAAACTGAAGACGGCCAGGAACTTCTTTGGCCAAAACTTGATTTACCAGAAGACGCGAAAGAAGGAGCGGCCCTCCGCCTCTCAATTTCCACAAACCAATCTGATGAAGAAGAAAGAACTAAGTTGGCAAAAACTCTCTTGAATGAAATTTTGCAAAATAAAAAAGATGGACAAAAAGAAAACTAAACTTTCACTAGATATCGTTTCGTCAAAACCGGCCGAAGAATCTCCGAAAAAATTTGTCGTTAAAAAATGGCTTAAAATTTTTATCGCCATTTTTTTGTTGGTAATTGTTTTACCAACCGGAACCGTGTTTGCTTACGAAAAAATTTTTTCTAACAAAATTTACCCTGGCATAATGGTTGGCAATGTAAATTTAGGGGGAAAAACCAAGGATGAAGCAAAAATCGTTCTTGCGGAGGCGACAAAAAAATTTAATGAAGAAGGGGTTATTTTTATTTATCAAAATAAAAAAGCCTCTCTCGTTCCCATCGTAACGGCAGCTAACGACCCCGATCTTTCCCGAACAATTTTTTCTTTAAAAAATAATGAAACTATTGATGAGGCTTTTGACCTCGGCCGTGGCGGAAATTTTTGGAAGAACTTAGGAAGCCAATTTAAAATTTTATTGCTTGGCCAAAAAATTCCTCTAAAATACCAAGCTGATGAAAAAGAAATTGTAGAAGTTCTGCGGGAAAGTTTTGGTTATTTAGAAAAACAACCAAAAGACGCAAAAATACAATTTGTCCCAAACGGCAATGAAATACGAGTTGAAGTCAGTGACGAAGAAGATGGCTGGACTTTTGATTATCTGCCAGCCATCAACGCTGCCTTCTCTAAAGTTTCCCAACTTAATGATACTTCAACAACCCTGAGACTAACCGCGGAAAAAGCGAAAATTAAAAAAAGCGAAACCGCGTCTGCTGCTGAACGAGCCAAAAAATTGGCGATGCTTTGTTTTTTGGCCTTAGGCGAAACGGAAAAAACCTGGATTATCAAACAAGATGAAATCAGAGATTATCTTGAATTTCAAATCATTCAAAATAATGTAACGGCCGGACTGAATAGAGAAAAAATGGAAGAGTATTTAAAAAAAATAGCGGAAGAAATTGATACTGCCCCGCAGAATGCAAAATTTACCATAGAAAACGGCGTGGTTAAAGAATTCCAACTCCATCAAGGCGGAAAAAAATTAAATATTGAGGCCAGTTACAATCTTATAAATAATTACTTAATAAATTTTGATGAAACTAAAATCCCGACTGCTTGTTCAAAAAATCCCGCACCGGATAAAAAAGAAATTATTCAAATGATTGTAACAATTACTGCGCCGCAAATTCCGATCGGCACTATTAACAATTTGGGGATTCAAGAATTAGTTGGAACAGGCACGTCTGATTTCTCAGGTAGTCCGGTAAATCGCCGCCACAATATTAAAATTGGCGCGGCAAAACTAAACGGTGTTTTAATCGCCCCGGGCGAAGAGTTTTCTTTAAACAAAGCTTTGGGAAGCATTGATGGCTCGACCGGCTATCTTCCTGAACTTGTTATTAAGGGAAATAAAACTATTCCTGAATACGGTGGTGGTCTTTGCCAGATTGGAACAACCGCTTTTCGCGTAGCGCTTGACGCTGGCGTACCTATCACCGAACGCCGTCCGCATTCTTACCGCGTTACCTATTATGAACCGGCGGGAATGGATGCAACAATTTACAGCCCAAGCCCTGATTTAAAATTTATTAATGATACACCCGCCTATCTTCTGCTCCAAACAAAAATCGATGGCAACGATTTGACTTTTGAACTTTGGGGGACGCCTGACGGCCGAAAAGTGGAAATAACAAAACCCAAAATCTATAACTTCGTAAGCCCTGGTCCTACTAAAATAGTTGAAACTACAGACCTTGCTCCAGGGGTAAAAAAATGCACTGAGCGGGCGCATACTGGAGCGGACGCGGAATTCGACCGCACTATTACTTTTAAAGATGGCGAAATAAAAACTGAAACATGGACAAGCCATTACGTTCCTTGGAGCGCGGTATGCCTTGTGGGAAAAGCCCCAACTCCAAATGCCATCCCGGAAATACCAACAACAGTCCCAACTAGCCCAGACGGAATCCCTGATCCCGCCTTGAATCCTCTTACTTTTTAAACAAAAAACCACTGGGAATCTGCAGACAAGAGAGTTATTTCCGCGCTTTGCTGAGCCAGAGCCAAGCGAACGCAGAATTAACCCCCGTGCTTGTCGTGTCTGCAGGTTTCCGGTGGTTTTTATTCCGAACAAGTTATCATAACATATACAAAAATCTTGTCAAGGGGATAAATAAAATTATTGCATATTTTTTCTAAATAAAAACCGCCCGCAAAAAAGTGCGGAGATTTTGAGAAAAATAAACATTAACCAAAGAAAACTCCGCTCGCCTAAATGGCGAGCGGAGCCTTTGTTTCTAGCTCTTAAATTAACAATCCAATAATTAAAAGAGCAACAATGTTCAAAACTTTAATCATCGGGTTAATCGCCGGACCGGCCGTATCTTTGTAGGGATCACCAACAGTATCGCCTGTCACCGCCGCCTGATGGGCAAAAGATCCTTTACCACCATAATTTCCTTCTTCAATAAACTTCTTTGAATTATCCCAAGCCGCGCCACCTGAAGTCATAGAAATTCCAACAAACAAACCTGTAACAATGCTGCCCACCAATAATCCGCCAAGCGCTTTTGGTCCAAGAAGCAGTCCCACCGCAATCGGCGCGACAACCGGCAAGAGCGCAGGGACAATCATCTGGCGGATCGCGGACTTGGTAACAATGTCCACACAAGCCGCGTAATCAGCCTTGGCTGTGCCTTCCATCAAACCGGGGATTTCTTTCCATTGTCGGCGAACCTCGTCAACCACTTTTCCACCGGCTTTGCCAACAGCGCGCATGGCCATTGAACCAAATAAATATGGGAGCAAGCCGCCAATAAACAAACCTGCAATGATTTTTGGATCTGATAAATCAAAAATATTATCCTTAAATCCAAGCGCCGTGATTTCATGGACATAAGATGCAAAAAGCACAAGCGCCGCGAGTCCGGCCGAGGCAATAGCGTAAGCTTTTGTCACGGCCTTGGTTGTGTTGCCGACCGCGTCTAGTGGATCAGTCACGTCGCGAACTTCTTTTGGAAGTCCAGCCATTTCCGCAATGCCGCCAGCATTATCTGTAATTGGACCAAACGCGTCAATCGCCACAATAATTCCGGTCATAGATAACATTGTCATAACCGCAATCGCCACGCCGTAAATTCCCGCAAGCCAGAAAGAAACCAAAATTCCCGCGACAATCAAAAGCACTGGCATAGCCGTTGATTCCATAGACATCGCTAGACCGGTGATAATGTTTGTCCCATGTCCGGTAGTTGAGGCCTTGGCGATTTCCCGCACCGGCCGATATTTTTTTGAAGTGTAATATTCGGTAATCGCCATCATGCCAAAAGTTATGACAATTCCGACGAGCGCCACAACATATAATTTCCAAACTTCAAAAGATCCGTTGCCTTTCATGAGCCAGGTGGTAATCGGATAAAACGCCGCGGCCGCGAGCACCGCGCTCGCCACTAATCCTTTGTAAAGCGCGGCCATTATCCCCTGTTTTTTTCCGAGACGGACAAAAAATGTTCCGATAATTGAACAAATAATAGAAACTCCACCGAGGAGCAACGGATAAATCAAAGCGTTAGAAAAATTCGGCAAAAGAAGCACGCCGAGTAACATCGCGGCGATCGCCGAAACCGCATAAGTCTCAAACAAGTCTGCCGCCATGCCCGCGCAATCGCCAACATTGTCACCGACATTGTCGGCAATTACCGCCGGATTTCTTGGATCATCTTCCGGAATCCCGGCCTCAACTTTTCCAACAAGGTCCGCGCCGACATCAGCGCCCTTGGTATAAATTCCTCCGCCCAAACGAGCGAAGACAGAAATCAACGAACCACCAAAACCTAAACCAACCAAAGCTTTAGTCGCGGAAACTGGATCTTGTTTAAAAACAAAAACCAAAAGCATAAAAAATCCGGTCACGGATAAAAGTGCTAAACCAACAACCATTAAACCCGTCACTGTGCCTCCGCGGAAAGCGACATTCAAGGCATTTTTCAAACCGCTCTTTGCCGCTTCGGTTGTCCGGACATTGGCCCGCACGGAAATGTACATGCCAATATAGCCGGCTAAAGCCGAAGCTGCCGCGCCAACCAAAAACCCGAGCGAAGCGTAAATTCCCAAGAAGAGGAGCAGAATAAATAAGACGACCGCGACAACCGCCACGGTTTTGTACTGCCGGTTCAAATACGCCTTGGCCCCCTCTTGAATGGCCTTGGCAATTGATTGCATTTTTTCGTCTCCGGCCGGAAGTTTTAAAATCCATCGCATGAGCAGAAACCCAAAAACGATGGCCAAAATTGCCGCGCCCAAAGAGAAAAGCAGAAAATACAACATAGTTTGATTTTCATGAGAAACTAAAATTTTATTCCCCGAGCGAAATCGAAGGGTTAAAATTTTAGTTTTACCCAGTTATGCCTTCGACAAGCTCAGGCAATAACTGCTCACAAGTTAATTATTATTTGTTAAATTTACATTAAAATCATTAAATTGTAAAGAGATCCCGTGTCTCCTTTTATTCCCTTCCTTTCCAAGGAGGGGCTGGGGTGGTTCCGACAAAATTTCACCACCCCTGACCCCTCCTCAAAGAGGAGGGGGAAATTTTTATATAAAAAAGACCCCCACAAAGTTGTTACACCTTGTAGGAGTCCAGCAGTCCGTTCCACCCAACTTTCTCGGCCGAGGCCGAAAGGGTCAGGATGAAGAACAAACTACGCGGCGTCCTTGCGGACGGCGAGGAACGTCCAGCCACACCAATCGTTCGCGTCGCTGCGCACTCTGAGAGTAAGCTCCTCGCCACACCTGTCATGGCAGACGAAACAGCGACGATCCGTCCAACCCACGAACGAGGGGCCGAGGGCCACGATGGAGAACCACGTCCAGGGCCAGGAGAGACTAGCGCTGAAAGCCAGAAGTTCCTCAATCTTCGCGGGACGGAGGCCGCGGCGGTCGAGTTCAACAAGAGCGTCGTCCGTAGAGACCACATTGCGCAAGGGGACGAGGACGAGCTCGCGCTCTACTTTGCCCTCGCCCGAAACCGGGAAGGTCAGCTCGTTGATGTCGTCGCCGGAATTATTGTAGCGACCGGCGGCGATCATCTGCTCGAGGGTGAGGCCGTAGTCCACCGTTACCTTGAAGATCCCGAGGGTCTCGTCCTTCCCTTCGAGAAGCGCCTGCAGCTGCTCGGCCGTCATGAGCTCGGCCTTGGCGGCCTTGGTCAGAGCCAAGTACATGTCAAGCGGCGTTTCCGTTTCCTTCTCGGAAAGTCCGAAAACGGCCCGCGCCTTCCATACCGGAATCTGGCCGCGCTTGATCTGCTCTCCCAGTTCGTGCAGTTGAGCCAACGTCACCTTCGCCATCGTCTCTTTCCTCCCTCACCCGCCGGTAGTTCGAACAAAGCACGGACACCATTGCCCGCACCAAGTCCGATTCGCCGGAAGGCAAGACCAGCCGGGGAATTCCCAGCCTTGTTTTGATTCTTTACTGTTCGAGCGAGGATTTTAGTCCGAGTCGAGAACCGCTTCTCGACTCCGCTTCGCTCCGCTCGAAGAATAATAGTGCCAAAATAAGGCAAGGAATAACTTTTTTTACTAACGATTTATAATAACACGCTTTAACCTATTTGTCAACCACCTCTGGCCAAGGGATTGACAGTTCCTCCCCTTTCTGGTATGATTACAATTGAATTACATATGGCACAAAATGCTTTATTCTTGCTGAAAAAAGCCGGCATCAAGCTCTTGGTTGGCCTGTTGAACGGATTAGTACATCTTAAAAATCTCATTGTTCTCATCTTAACCTGGACAGTCATAAAACCAATCTCATGGTTTAGCAAAACTGTCCTTTTTTCATTTGCGGTAAAAATCTATAAAATTGCTTTTTTTATAAAAATCCGCGGGTGGGATAAAATTTATGCGCCAATCAAGGTAAAAATTATTTATCCCCTTACCCGCCGTTACGTCACCCATACGGTCATCGCCCTGATTGCGCTTCTTTCTGCGGTATCGAGCTTAAGCGCCAAAGCGGCCTCGCTTGAAAATGTTGAACAAATCGGTAAAAAAAGTATTCTCTATACCTTATCCTACAGCGGGGATTCTGAATTTAATGATTTTGTCCAAGAAACAGCTGACGTGGGCGGCATTAAAACAACAAGTTATCTTGAAGATGTCAGCATTTCCCTCCCTACTGCAACTTTAAACAGCGAAGATTTTTCCGGCGATTTACCAATCATTGCCAGAGAAAATGATAGCGCGCTTTTAAATCCCAACATTTCTTCAATCGCCGATTCCGGCAGCCGGACAAAAATTATTGACTATCAGGTTTTGGGCGGCGACACCATCGGCAGCATCGCCGAAAAGTTTAGCATCAGCGTAAATACTATTCTTTGGGCAAATAGCCTCACTGAAAGAAGCACAATTCGCCCGGGCGATAAGCTTGTTATTTTGCCGACGAGTGGCGTATTACATAAAGTAAAAAGTGGCGATACAGTGGATAAAATTGCCAAATACTACAGCGCTGACGCAGAAAAAATATTAGAATCAAACGCCCTACCAGACACAAGTGATATTAAAATTGGAGAATACATCATGGTGCCAGATGGGAAAGTTCCGACTCCGGCACCGGCGCCAGCTCCGCGTACTACTGTAGCCAGCAGAAATACCGTAACTATTCCTTCTCAAACTACACCAGTCCCAACAAGCGGAAAAATGCTCTGGCCGATCGGCTGTAGCCGTATCTCTCAGTATTTTGGATGGAGACATACTGGTGTGGATATTGCTTGTCCGGCTGGCACTCCAATTCTCGCCGCCGACGATGGCGTGGTTTCTCGCGTCCAATACATAAATACCGGCTATGGGCATAATGTTATGATTGATCACGGAGATGGTGTTGTAACCTTGTATGGACACATGACTACAATCTATGTTAAGAATGGCGAAACCGTTAAAAGAGGCCAAGAGATTGGTTTGGAAGGCTCAACCGGCCGCTCCACTGGCCCTCATCTCCATTTCGAAGTCAGAATCAATGGTAAAATTTATAATCCTTTGAACTATATAAAATAATAAATAAAACCATCGGCATTCCCGCCGATGTTTTTTATTTATCTAATATTTATTCCGCCGATTTAGCGCGATATTGCAATGCTTCAGCCACGTGTGGCAGCAAAATTTTTTCTTCGCCGGACAAGTCGGCGATCGTCCGAGAAATTTTTAACAAACGATAATAGGCGCGAGCGGACAAACGCATCTGTGTCACGGCATTTTTTAAAAACTCCTGGCTTGGTTCATCAATTTGGCAAAAATCTTTTATTAACTTCGAGGATAATTCCGCATTCGTCAAAATTTTACAACCCTTGTATCTTTTCCGCTGCAAATCCCGCGCCCGTTCCGCGCGTTTTTTAATCTCCGCAGAACTTTCCGCTACTCTTTCTTCAGCCAATTTTTCAAACTTTACCCGAGGCACTTCAATATGCAAATCAATTCTGTCTAACAGTGGCCCGGAAATTTTTTTCTGATAACGTAAAATTGTCGACGGTGAACAAACGCATAATTTCTCTGGATCGGTATTGTAACCGCAGGGGCAAGGATTTCGCGCGGCAACCAAAATAAATTTTGCGGGAAATTGTAAGCTTCCCGCGGCGCGGGAAATCGTGACAACGCCGTCTTCAAGTGGCTGGCGCAAGCTTTCAAGAACAGCGCGGTTAAATTCAGGAAGTTCATCCAAAAATAAAACACCCCGATGAGATAAACTTACTTCTCCTGGCCGCGGCCAAGCCCCGCCGCCTACGAGCGATACATTAGAGGCTGTATGGTGCGGGCTTCGAAACGGCCGGCGAGTTATAAGCGGCAAATCCGGTGGCAAAACTCCGGCCACGGAATAAATTCTTGTAACTTCAAGCGCTTCATCCATAGTAAGCGCGGGCAAAATTGATGGCAATGTTTTTGAAAGTAAAGTTTTTCCTGATCCCGGGGGACCTGACATTAGGAGGTTGTGGCCGCCGGCGGCAACAATTTCTAAAGCGCGTTTCGCATATTCTTGCCCGCGGACATAAGCCATGTCAAAATTTTCTTCATCGCTTATAGTAGCATCTTTAAAATCAAAAGATTCTTCGCGGGAAAACGGCGTAATTAAATTTTTTCCCGCTAAGTGGCCGACCAACTGAAAAATATTTTTTACTGGAATAATTTCTAAATTTTCAATCAAACTTGCTTCCCGGGCGTTGGCTTCGGGGACATATAAAATTTTTATCCCGCGAGCCCTGGCAGCGGAAGCAATGGCTAAAATTCCATTCACCGGCCGCAAAATTCCATCAAGCGCCAGCTCGCCGACAAAAAGAGCGTCAGGACAAAAAAGGTTCGTTGAAATCTTTCTTTCCGGAAAAATTTCCAAATTTTTTATTTTATCTTCTTCTTTTTTCGGTAATACTAAAAATTTTGAAGCTAAAAGAACGGCGATAGCAACGGGTAAATCATAAGCTGGCCCTTCTTTTTTTAAATCGGCTGGGGCGAGATTTACCGTGACTCGCGTCCGAGGAAAGGGCAATTCGCTATTTTTAATGGCAGCGCGCACTCGTTCGCGCGATTCCTGAACCGCCGCATCTGGCAAACCCACAATCGTAAAATGGCTGAGCCCCGGAGAAATATCGGCTTCAACCTCCACAAGCTCTGCGTCCAGTCCGACTATCGCCGCGGAAAAAATTTTTGAAGACATAAATAAATTTTTCAACCATTAAACGCCTTTTCTCTTTTTAAGATAAACTCTGAAATAAAAATTAGACCAACACCGCTAATAATATAAACATCTGATAAATTAAAAAATGAGTAATCAAAAAAATTTATAAAATCCACCACAAAACCAAAATACAAGCGATCAAACAAATTACTCATTGCGCCGGCAATAATTAGACTTAAGGAAAAAATTAAAAAAATATTTTTCAAAATATAGTTTTTAACCAAAAGAAAAATAAGTACCGCTAAAATTATACTGATCAGGCCATACATCGCCCACTCTGGCAGAGTAATATTAAAAATCAAATTAAAATTTTTATAAAGATGTAAGCCGACGAATTTTTTTGACCACAAAAAAATCCCTCCTTCGGAAATTTTAAAGGCCAGCCACTTTGTCAGTCTATCAACCAAAAACAAAATACTTATCAAAAAATTGATAAGCATTGTTTTGCGAAAATATGACATTCTGAAAAAACTTATTTACTAAATTTTGATTTACATTCCATGCAGGCAGAAGATGCCGGACGGGCTTCCAAACGTTTTGGATCTATTGCTTTGCCACAATAACGGCAAATTCCGTAAGTTCCATCTTCAATGCGCTTTAAGGCGCCATTTACATCACGCAAAGCCGACTCCAGTGTTCTTTCCAAAGTTAAGTTATCGCTGTAAACGGCAACTTCGGCGGCGTTTTCATCTTCCGCGTCGCCAATCGTTGGAAAATTGGCATCATAGTCGGATGTATTGTGTGGATTTTTTTTGGTAAACTGAGATAGCTCCTTTTCCAGACGAATTTTTTCCGTCAAAAGTTGCTCTTCAATTTTCTTTAAAAAATCTTTATCAAGGTTGTTTTTTACTGCCATAAATTTAGAGATTATTGATACTGATTTTTAAATAATATCTCCTTTTGATTAAGTATATATGAAATAATATTTTTTTCAAGGTTTACCTCTCCAAGCAAATTTAACTTTAAAAGGGCGCAACTGCGCCCTTAATAATATAATTAATAATTGGCCGTTGCGCCCTTGTGCCCCCTTGACACACCCTTTATCCGCCGATGGCGGCAAAAGAGATTCCGGTCTTGGGGGAAGGAACGCTTTTTGCTGACTTCAAAGCGAGAAGCTCCTCTACCATTCTTGTGGTAAATTCCGGAGGGGAACTCACCAAAAAAGTAATTTTTGTTTTTGTTTTATAGTCAGGCTCTGCCAGCTGAGAACCTATGACGAAGAGTAGAGAAGAGAGAAACGTGGCCGACTTTCAGCCAGATGTCTCTGGTTTCAATGTTCTATAAATATTATACCACGAAATTATCACTTTTGTCAATCCTCAAACTTTGGCTTATTTAAAAGGAAAACACTTTTTCTTCTCAAAACAAACCTTTACTTATCCCCAGAAGATTGACCATCTTGTTCACAAGTTATCCACATTTACCCCTAAAATTACTCCTCCAAAATCCGCCGTTAACCATTTTAACCAATCTGAAATCAACTCTATTAAATTTTTACCATAATAATCCGGCTGACTACCTAAAATGGTCAAAAAATCTTCCATCATTTTGTCTGAATTACTAAAAATCATTTTCTGGCGTTCCACCCCCACTAAAAATTCCTGACTTAAATCAGGGACAGAAAGATAACGTGCCGAAAAACTGCCAATTTGCTTATTCTGGAACGAAAAAATATCGGGGTTGGCCAATAATTCTTTAACTTTTGTACCGTCGGATAAAATCCTCTCCTTAATTTCCGGAAAAAGTACTGCCAAATCATCTTTTATAATCCCTTCCATATTTTTTTTCAAATACTCATTATCCAAAACGGCCAAAAAATTAAAATCTGCCAAATTTCGTGGCGGCTCTGTCCCAAGCTTAGGGGTCACTATCAATTTATTACTTACCCAAATGTCGGAAGACCACGGCAAAACCTTAAAATTATTAACTTTAAAATTTCCCCCAAAATAAATCTGAGCCGCAGAATGCCGACGCGCGCTGTTTAAGGCAATCAATTTCATCTTGTTGTCAGCCAGAGATTTTTTTTCTTGGCTTAGGGTTGACATTGCTTCTTCAAGACCAAATCTTGAATTGGAAATAATTACTCTTCCGCCATTTTCAAAAATATAATGATAATTTAACTCTTCCAGCTTAATTCTAACCGCGTTAAAATCTGATTCATTAATTTTGCCGAAGAAAATAAAATCCACGAAGTCGGGCAGAATTGCAAAACCGACCTTACTCGCCTTTGGCCCGATCGATTCTTCTAAAAATTTCGTCTGGCTCGCTGCTTCATCGGAAAGCATGGATCTCGTAATTGCCCAAAGCCAAGCATCGTCTTCTCCCCTGTTAAAATCACTCTGCCAATATGCGACCGCCTCCGCTGGTACAATCTCCAAAAACGACTCATCACTTTTTAAAAAGTTAAAATAAAGCCAAAACGATAAACCAACAAAACCCGCGATAATCAAAAACCCTGCCACAATGAGCAAGGTTTTTGTTTTCAGATTTTTGAAGAATTCGAAAAACATTATATTATCTCCTACTATCTATTAGATTATCTTCTCGGCCGATCACTCCGCGGCCGTCCAGCATCTCTGTCGGGCCCGCCGCCTCTTTCACCATTTTCCTGTAACCTCTTAATGGAAAGATCAACGCGACCCTGTTCATCAACTTTTATAACTTTAACGCGAACAACGTCGCCGATTTTTACAATGTCGGTTACCTTGTCTACGCGATACGGTGCAAGTTCCGAAATATGGACTAGCCCGTCTTTATGTGGAAAAATCTCCACGAAAGCACCGAAATCCAAAATGCGCGTAACCGGACCTTGATAAATTTCCCCAACCTCAGCTTCCTGGGTTAAACTCTTAACCCAAGCGACGGCTTTATCAAGGGACGGCGGTTGGGATGAACAGATTACCACTGTTCCGTCGTTCGCAATATCAATAGACACGCCAGTCGCGTCAATAATTTCATTAATAATCTTCCCGCCTGGGCCGATAACATCGCGAATTCTATCTGGATTAATCTTGAAAGAAATAATTCTTGGGGCGTAAGGTGAAAGTTCCGTGCGCGGCGCGGCAATCGCGCCTTCCATCACGTCCAAAATTTCCATTCTCGCCTCGCGACCTTGCGTCAAAGTTTTTTCTACCATTTCCATTGTTAACCCCAAAGTTTTCGTATCCATCTGAATCGCCGTAATCCCAGTCCTTGTTCCCGCGATTTTGAAGTCCATGCCACCTTTGCTATCTTCTAAATCTTGAAGATCTGTCAAAACTTTATAATTTCCTTTTTCGTCGGAAGCCAAGCCCATAGCAATGCCCGCCACAGGAGATTTAATCGGGACGCCCGCATCCATCAAGGCCAATGTTGAAGCGCAAGTTGAAGCCATTGATGAAGAACCGTTTGAACTCAAAACTTCAGAAACAACGCGAATAGTATATGGAAAAACTTCGGTCTTCGGCAAAACCGGAAGAAGAGCGCGTTCTGCGAGAGCACCATGACCAATTTCCCTCCGGCCCGGTCCACGCATTGGCGAAGCCTCACCAACTGAAAATGGCGGAAAATTATAATGATGCATAAATCTTTTTTTACCGGAAACTTCCATGCCGTCCAAGGTCTGCTCTTCAGCCGGCGAACCCAAAGTTACCGCGGATAAAACATGCGTATCACCGCGCGTAAAATATCCTGAGCCATGCGTGCGCGGTAAAAGCGCTACTTCCGCTCCGAGCGGCCGGATATCAAGCAATGACCGGCAATCAACTCTTGTTTCCTTATCCAAAATCACCCGGCTAATTTCTTCTTCTACAATTCCATAGAAAAATCCCATCGCGTCTTTCCGGCGGTCCTTACCAATCCCCTCTGCTTTCAAGAATTCTTCAAGATCTTTTTCCAGCTTATCCAGAACTTCCTGTCGTGAAGACTTACTCTCCTTTTTACTATTAAAAAGACAAATCTCTAATTTCTCCTTCAAAAATTCTTTAACCTTATTCTTCAATCCTTCTTTTTCCGAAGCCGCTTCCGGATCTTCCTCAACAATAGACATTTTTGTCTTGCCAATTTCCTCGCGGATATTTTCAATTAATTCAATAATTTTTTTCAAATGTTTCTGCCCAAATTTTATTCCTTCCAAAACATCAGCTTCCAAAACCTCATCAGCTCCAGCCTCAAGCATACAAACTTTTTCCTCTGTGCCCGCCACCACAATATCCATCGTGCTTTTGCTTCGCGCTTCATAGGTCGGGTTTAAAACCCATTCGCCGTTAACCTGGCCGACACGAACGGCGGCGATCGGTCCGTTCCACGGGATATCCGAAATAGAAAGAGCAACCGAAGCGCCGACTAACGCCGGAATATCCGGATCATTTTCCTGGTCCCAAGACAAAGTTGAAGCCACAACTTGAATATCATTTCTCATTCGGTCATCAAAAAACGGCCTGATCGCACGATCAATCAGCCGCGCTGTTAAAATAGCTTCATCGGTCGGTCGGCCTTCGCGTTTTATAAAACGAGACCCTTTTATTTTTCCGGCCGCGTAAAGTTTTTCTTCATATTCTACCATCAAAGGAAAAAAACTTATTCCTTCCCTTTGGGTTTCCGAAATTACGGCTGTAGCTAAAACTAATGTATCACCATAACGCACCGTACAAGAACCGTTGGCTTGTCCGGCGAATTTTCCGGTTTCAATGATTAAATTTTTCCCTCCCCATTCTAACTCAAATTTTTTCACCATACTTTTTGTCTGACCGCCAAACTTTAGACTTCTGGTTAACCCAGAAGAAGCCTACTTGTCTGGCGATCAAAAAATTAATTTTAAATTGTTATTTATTACTTATATCTTATAATACTGTTCTTTTTGTCCGACCACTAATTAAGTAGCGCCTTTTATCATGACTTAAATCGTGAAAATTGTCAACCGTTTCTATGAGTTTTGTGGAAGTTGTTTCCCGGAAAGCGATTGATTCCACTCGGCATCCTTTATTCATCTTTAAATATTGCACTAGCGGAATAAAATCTCCGTCACCAGAAACCAAAACAATCACATCAAGCCTCTCAGCCAAAGCAATGGAATCGATACAAATTCCCACGTCCCAGTCGGCCTTTTTCGCGCCGTCATAAACCATCAATTCTTTTTCGCGAGTTTCAAGCCCAAGTTTTTCCAGCGCTTCAAAGAAAACTTTTTCCTCGCCAGTTTTAGTTTTAACAACATAAGCGATGGCGCGAATCAACTTTCTGTTGCCCACCGCTGTTTCCAAAATATTACCAAAATTTACTTTTGCGTTGTAAAGATTTTTCGCCGAATAATACATATTCTGCACGTCGATAAAAACTCCGACGCGTTGTTCTTTATAAGTTACCATAATTTTCCTCCTTATTTTTAAGCCAAAAACCCCTCGCAAGGGAGGGGCTTTAAAATTTTATAATTTTAATTTTTCCATTAACTCGGCATGACCCTTTTTATCCTCTCTTTCCAAATATTTTAATAGTCTGCGCCGTTCACCGACTTTTTTCAGCAAACCGCGGCGAGAAGAGAAGTCTTTTTTGTGTTCCTTCAAGTGCTCCACCAATTCTTTGATCTCTGATGTCAAAATGGCGACCTGCACTTGCGGCGAACCAGTGTCAGTTTCGTGAATCCGAAATTTCTCAATAATTTTGTCTTTTGCTTTTTTGTCTAACATTTTTGTCACGGGTTGCCGAGTCCACCCTCCCTGGCCCAGCGAACCGTCATTAATAATTTACTTAATCATATTACCACAGCCTTTTTAATTTGGCAAGGCTGCGCTATAATAAAATTGTACGACACTAAAAACTCCTTATGGCCAACCTCGACACTCTAATCACCCAATTTCTAGAATATCTGGAAATAGAGAAAAACCGTTCAAACAAAACTGTACGGAATTATGATTTTTATTTAAAAAGATTTAATGAATGGATTGGTAACGCTTCCCCGGCTGGCATCACTCAAGAAAAAATCCGCCAATATCGCCTTTGGCTTAATCGTTTTGCCGACGAGCACGGCCGCACTCTGAAAAAAAATACTCAAAACTATCATCTGATCGCCCTTCGCGCCTTTCTAAAATACCTGGCCAAGCGCGACATCAAAACACTATCCGCGGAAAAAATTGAATTAGGAAAAATGCCCGAACGGGTGGTGGATTTTTTGGAAGGAAGTGATTTGGAACGAATTCTTGAAGCGCCGACGCTCGGTGAGGCACCGGAAATTATTAAAAAAAGAGACAAGGCAATTTTGGAAATGCTTTTCTCTACCGGACTTCGCGTTTCCGAATTGGCAAATTTAAAAAAAGAACAAGTTAATTTAAAAAAAGAAGAATTTACTGTCCGTGGTAAAGGCGATAAACCGCGCGTGGTCTTTATATCTAACCAAGCAAAATTCTGGGTCAAACAATATCTAGACGCGCGCCAGGACGTTTCTCCATTTTTATTTGTTTCGCACGACCGGGCGCATGAAAGCGAAGGCGCGCTCACTCCCCGGAGTGTGGAACGGCTTGTAAAAAAATATTCTAAAATTGCGGGCATCACCAAAAAAGTTACGCCGCACACCATGCGCCATTCTTATGCTACAGATTTGCTAATGAATGGCGCCGATATTCGCTCGGTCCAGGCCATGCTCGGCCATTCTTCAATTACTACCACCCAGATTTACACCCATATCACCAATCAGCAGCTCCGTGACGTACATAAAAGTTTCCATGGCCGCCGCCGCGGTAAATAAATCAATTTCATTCCCTGAGCGAAGCGTAGCGAAGTTGAAGGGCCTTCGACAGGCTCAGGCCATGACATACGGCCGACAATTGACAATCTGAAAATTGTTTGTTATATTAAAAAATAATTTACTCAAAAACTTTTAACTTTTCACTTTAAACTTTTGACTTATTACGCGCCCGTAGTTCAATGGATAGAACACCAGCCTTCTAAGCTGGATATCTAGGTTCGATTCCTAGCGGGCGCAATTTGGTGGCTATAGTTTAACGGTAGAACAGCGGGTTGTGGTCCCGCTAGCCTGGGTTCAACTCCCAGTAGCCACCCTGCTAAAGCATCTCCTCAACCGGAGGTGTTTTGGTTTAACTAAAAAATTAAAAGTGATACAATATTAATTAATGCTTAAAAAAATAATTTTAACAATATGACTATTCAAGTTTTGGGCTCGGGTTGCCCGACCTGTAAAAAATTATATGATCTGACCAAACAAGCCGCAGCCGAAGTCGGCTTCAAGGGCGATGTAAAATACACAACCGACATCCAAAAAATGCTCGAGATGGGCATAATGCAAAGCCCGGCTGTAGCCATTGATGGCAAACCTGTTCTTTCCGGTCGCGTGCCGAGTCTAGATGAACTCAAAAAAATTATTAAAGAAAAAATCTAATCTTCTATGGATATTTTCAGTCCAGTCCAAAAATTGGCTGACTGGTTAAGCTACTCTGTTTTTCGATTGCAACCAGACACTATTTTGGGCGGAGCGGTCAGTTATTTTATTTACGATAGTATCAAAATAGGTCTCTTACTGTTTTTTATTATCTTTTTTGTTTCTTTCATCCGTTCCTACTTGCCGCCGGAAAAAATAAAAAAAATTCTCACCAATAAGTTTGAATTTTTAGGAAATATCCTGGCAGCCTTGATCGGCATCGTCACGCCCTTCTGTTCTTGCTCGGCCGTTCCCCTCTTCATTGGCTTTGTGGAAAGCGGAGTGCCGCTCGGCGTGACATTTTCCTATCTTGTTTCCGCACCAATGGTGAACGAAGTGGCGGCCGTTTTACTTTTAGGAATGTTCGGCTGGAAAATAGCCGCCATTTATATTATTTCCGGGGTCACAATAGCCGTTTTGACTGGCTTTGTGATGGGGAAAATGAATTTGCATCACTTAGTTGAAGATTATGTCTGGAAAATCAAAGTCGGCGATACGGCCGAAAAAAATAAAAAGGATTTCAAAAAAAGATTAGCCGAATCATACACCTACACAATGAATTTAATTAAGGGCGTTTATCCCTACGTTTTAATTGGCGTAGGCCTTGGGGCGTTTATCCACGGCTACGCCCCGGAAAATCTTTTGAGCCGTATTGTCGGGAAGGGAAACTTGTTCGCCGTGCCTTTAGCTGTTTTAATCGGCGTGCCGCTTTATTCCAATGCCGCCGGAGTTATCCCGATTGTCAGATCATTAATTGAAAAAGGTCTGCCGCTCGGAACCGCCCTGGCTTTTATGATGTCCGTGACGGCGCTCTCATTGCCAGAAATGATTATTCTGAAAAAAGTTTTAAAACCAAAACTTTTGGCTATTTATATAATTATTTTAACTGTAGGAATTATTTTCACTGGTTTTCTATTCAATTGGATAATGTAATTTCTGGGATATAGACATTCTCGCCCAATCCCAAAAAAATTCCAACAGCCTCCACTACGTGACCCCATAAAAACATCTCGTCATCTTGACGAGGTGTTTTTTTATAAATATTTATAAAAAATATCAACTTTTTATAATTTTTATCGCCTTGCCATTTATTAAAGCATCGGCGATTTTTTTATAAGCCGAATATAATATCCGCTGATATGTGCTCTGAGAAGTGCGCATTTTTTTCGCGGCTTCCAGTTGATCCATATCGTTAATGTGTCTCAGCCGATAAGCCTCCATCTCTTCGGCAGTCAATTCCACAATTTCAAGTTCCTTCATCGGCACGCCTCGAGGTTTGAAGTAGTCAACCCGTGGGTTGAATGAAATTTTTCGGCAAAGCCTTGGTCTGGACATATTTTTTATTTATTTAGCAAAGAAACAACGTAAATATATTTTAAGATTTTATTAGATTTATTTTTTAGATTGTGTTTCTTATCTTTAGGAATAAAAATAAGATTATTTTCTTTAACCATCCGTTTTTGATTTTCTAAAATTACTAATGCTTCGCCCTGAAGAATAATAATTACCTCTTCGCGATTATCTGTTATGTGTTCACCGACCTCTTCACCTTTCTTTAAGATAACTAATCCTGATTTTATTTTTTCTGATCTTGGAGGTTTTATCAACGATCCCCCTTGTGTTAACGATTTAACCATCATATTTTAAATTTTAATTTTTTAAATTAATATTGATTATTTCTATCTTTTATGATAATTTTTTATTTGAAGAAGGCTACCCGAGCCCTTCCGTCGAAGAAGAGCTCGGCTCCCAGCCTTCTTTTATTTTTGGGATTTTATGGCTTCCTTTTCAGACTTAATAATTTCTAATTCCTCCAGGAGCATCTTTTCTTCCTCTTCTAGGGCGGCCAATTCATTTTTAGGAGAAATAAATCTCCTGCGACCCATACCATATCCGCCACGACAACCCCAACCCATTCTTGTACCGGCTCCGCAAGGGCCCATTCCCCTGCCAGTGCCAGCTCCTTGGCCCGTAGGACCAGTTCCGTTCATTTTTGGCATATATGTTTTTATTAAAAATTTTATTAGTGGCGATTCGACCTTTTTTATATCGCCTATTATGAATATACACCCAAAACTATAACTTGTCAAGTCTTGTAAAAACCCCATCGCGTGTTATAATTATTACTGATATTAACTATGAAAATTTTAATTTTAAGATGGCCAAAATAACAAAAATTATTATTTTGATAATGGTGGCTACTTTTATCGCGACCCCCAATTTTGTTTTTGCCCAAGAAGATTCTGAGCAAAATAATTACCAGGAAGAAATATTTGAAGCCAAAGTTTTAGAAATTTTAGAACAAAAAGAAACCATAAGGGAAGACGGATCAAAATCCATTTTACAAAAACTAAAGCTCAAAGGCCTGGAAGGAAAATGGAAAGATCAAGAAATTATTTTTGACGGTACCGAGGTAGATGTCATTGCCAAAAATTTATATAAGAAGGGAAATAAAGTTTTGGTTTCTCATAGCCAAGATGGCGACGGCAATGATTATTATTATGTTACCGACTTTGTCCGAAGAGAAAATCTTTATTTTCTCGCTGTAATTTTTGTTTTAATTATTTTAATCACTGGAAAGTGGCGCGGCTTCAGGGCTCTCCTTGGACTTATTTTCAGTTTTTTTATTATTTTAAAAATTATTATTCCCCAAATTTTAAATGGGCATAACGCTTTATTCATCAGCCTGACCTCTGCGCTATTAATAATTTTTGTTTCCACTTATTTGGTTTACGGATTAAATAAAAAATCAACCATAGCTATTTTAGGCACCTTTGCGGGCATCGCCATTGTCGGATTTTTTTCAATACTTTTTACTAATCTGACTAAACTTGCTGGTTTTGCCGAGGAAGAGACGATTTATTTAGTTGGTCTGACGGGCGGAAATATAAACCTGCAAGGATTGCTGCTCGCCGGTTTTATCGTCGGCGCATTGGGCGTTCTGGATGACATAACCGTAAGCCAAGTTTCCACGGTTCAGGAAATCCATGGTACTGATCCAAGTTTAACAAGGTTGGCAATTTACAAAAAAGCAATGCGGGTTGGAGTTGATCACATTGCTTCCATGGTTAATACTTTATTTTTGGCCTACGCGGGTGCCGCCCTCCCTCTCCTTTTACTTTTCTCATTCAAACAGCCGCCATTTTTAACTTTTAGCCAAATAATCAACCACGAAATTATCGCCACGGAAATTGTAAGAACATTGGTCGGGAGCATCGGTCTGGCCTTGGCTGTGCCCATCACTACTTTTTTAGCCGCTTATTTTTATAAAAATAAAAATCTTAACGGGACGGGCATGGAGAATATAAAATCTGAGCAAATCTAAAACCACTGGCTACCGCGAGATAAACTTGGAATAAAAATACTTTCCTCAAAATTTCCAATAATAGTTTCAACCGCCTCCGCTACGCGGTATCCCAAAAACATCTCGTCAAAATGACGGGGTGTTTTTATTTTTTGAAATATTGCCAAAAATTTTTAAAATGATAAACTTTAATCAGCAAGAAAACCCGCCAAGGGCGGACAAGAAGGAGGACTTGCCATGGCCGCCAAGAAATACAAAGTGACAAAAGAACAACTGCTCCGACCGTTGCGCGACCACTTCACTGAAGCCGACCGACGTCCGATCAGACGGCGAGACCGGGAAGATGGCCGGCGCTTCCGCGAGCACCTCAAAAATCTCGGAAAGAAGGAGAAAACGTCGCCATGAGCACGCATCGCAAGAAGCCCAAGAAGCGCACTGCGCGAACACCTCTGGCCGGCGACCTCTTACACCCCGAAACCCTAAAGGATCTCCTGGCGCAGCAAGCTGAAGAGCGACGTCTCGCCGAAGAAGCGGAAGACACATACTACGATGCCTTCAGTGCGGAAGTCGAAGCCCACCCCATCGGCCACCCCGGCCACACTCCGCACGGCTGCACCTGATGTACCGATCCACCCACACCACTCCCCCGGACTTCGGTTCGCGCGGGAGTTTTTTTATCTTGACCGAAAATATTTTTTATTATAATATAAATATACTTAAAATTATTTTTCAAATATGCCATTTACCTGGAACGAAAATTACAGCGTTGGCGTAAAAATTTTTGACGACCAACATCGGCGCTACATAGATATCGCAAACCAGATTGACGCTCTATCCATGCAAGACGGGGTCAACCAAGAAAAAATATTAATGAGCCTAATTGAGTTTAGCAACTACGCCGCTCTTCACTTTTCTTCCGAAGAAACTTATTTTGAAGAATACAAATTTCCAGGAAGCGAACTTCACGTCGCCGAACACAACCGCTACCGCGAAAAGATAAAAGAATTTTTAGCCAGAGCGCAAAGTCCGAACGCGGATGTGAAAAAAATCGCCCATGAACTTGCTGACTTTGCCGTAGATTGGCTCTTGCGGCACGTTATTTCCATGGATAAACACTACACTGATTTCTTCAACGCCCGGGGAATAAAATAATTTTCCCAAAAACAAAAACGCCCCGAATTTTCCAGGACGTTTTTTTGATAAAAAAGTGACGGGGGGCAGGTTGTCTAGAACTGCACACCCCGTCGTGGAAGGCTCACGGAACCGCCGTCCTTCCCTCGTGGATTTAGCCGCTCGCCGGCTTAGGTCCGCAACCGCCCTGGTCTTACGTATTAAGCCAAGGACACAATCGCTCCACCGCTTTAGTCTTAACATATTAAATTATTTTTGTCAAGAATTTATACTAAATTAAAAGGACAGCCCTTACCAAGAAGGACTGTCCTTTTTTATCTCCAAAAAATTTACGCCTGCTCTTTTTCTTTATCCTTTTTCCCTATTCTTTCAAACGCCCGCAAAATTTCGAGCGGAATGGCAAAAACAATTGTATTTGATTGATCAGAGCTCACGTCATTAATCGTGCTCAAAGTGCGAAGATGTAACGCACCGTCGGAGGAAGCCAAAGTATTCGCCGCCTTGGCTAAATTTTCCGCGGCAATCACTTCACCTTCGGCTTTAATAATTACTGATCTTTTTTCTCTTTCCGCTTCGGCCTGTTTGCCAATCACCCGTTTCATTTCTTCCGGCAAAGTCACATCTTTTAATTCCACTGAATGAACCTCAATTCCCCAGGCATCAGTTGCCTTGTCAACAATTTCTCTGATTTTTTCCGCAATGGCTTCACGACCTGAAAGCAATTCATCAAGATTTACTTCGCCAACAACATTTCTCATCGTCGTCTGGGCAAGTTGCGAAGTGGCATAACCAAAATCTTCCACTTCAATAATCACTTGATTCGCGTCGCGGACTTTGTAATAAATCACGGCGTTGACGCGCACGGAAATGTTATCTTTAGTAATCGCCTCCTGGTCCGGAACATCGACCGCCTTAATTCTCATATCAACTTTTCTGGCAGTCTGAAAAACAGGAACTACCAAACGCCAACCCGGCGCCATAATTCCGGTGTATCTGCCCATCGTAAATTTTACGCCTCGCTGGTATTGGTTCACCTGCCTGATTGAAGCTAATATAATCGCTGCCACGATTATACCGATCGTAATTAAAACATTGTCCATAGTTTAAATTTATTAATTAATGTGTATTTAATTATACAAAATTTATCATTAAAAATCAAGGAGTTTGACTACTTTGAATAATTATATTAAAGTAAAGTCATCTATATAATTAATTAGAAAAATCATATGGGACAAAATAGCGCGGCGAAAGCCAGAACTAAACACGCTCTCAAAAATACCAAAAAGGGCAAACAATTGCGCAAACACACAAAAAGACTAAAGGGCTGTTCTTGCTGCCGTTAAATAAATTTTGAGATATTTAAAAAGAGGCCTAACAGCCTTTTTTGTTTTGAAACCATTGACAAAAAAATAAAGGAGTGATATTCTCGGAGGTTCTTATAAAAATACTTCTTTCCGTGAAGCAAAGCAAATAAATTGTTTTTCTTCATGGAAGGAGGTGGTGGCACGGAAATGAATATACAAAGCGCCAAAGGTAGACTGGCGCGCCAAACATAAATTCGTCTACCCAGGGGCGGGATTCGTTTGCGATTTTTGATCGAATGCCCGCAAAACGGTGTGATCGGAGTTGTCGATCCAATTGAAAGGCTAAACTGGCAACTCCACCTCTCCAGCCAAAAGAAAGCGAGGTGGCGGATGTACGTCTGGCAGAGTCGGGCGTTCCAGCTCAAGGATGATTCAGCGCCTCGCAGGCGGCGCGGATAAATAGCCTGTACAATTCTGAGGGGCTTCTAACAGGGGCCCCTCTTTTTTATTTTTATAAAACCACTTTTAATATGTTTGAAATTTATTTTTATTCTGTTAAGATAAAATCAACAAGGAGGGTACAAATGAAGACGAAGATGATGCTCGCGGTTCTTTCCACGGTTCTCTTCGGCTGCCGGGAAAATTTCATCGAACTATGCGCCGGTGAGTACAATCTCGTTTCGGCGGTCGTGATTGAAAGCAGTTGTTTCGATGACGACGGCGCGTCGCTGGTGCCGGTCGGCGACGATACGAATCTGGACGCCTACAAACTCCGCGTCCACGTCGTGAATGAGCGCGGCATGAACTTGCTCCGAAACGTGGAATGGCGCGTTTCCGATCCGACGCTCGTGAATCTCTCTGTTGTCGAAGCAGATCCAGACTTCCACCGAGAAACTTCAGCGCTCATCGAAACCCTGGCAGACATTCTTGATCGCGACGGTGAGCACGAGCCGGAAGCGACAGTCGTTGTCTGCGCCACGAATGATTGTGCGGACTATCTCGGCGGCGATGGATGCGCTCCATGCGTTCCCGAGGTTTGTTCTGCACCGCACACAGTCCGGGCCATCATAAACGCCGAAGGCGACTGGAGATTGAGCGGGGCAACTTTTCCTTTCCCGGTGCCAATTCGGGTGAGACAAACCGGGCGAAAGCTTGAAGCTGCCTTCTACGAGCCGGAAATCAATGGTCGGCAAATCAATTTCTCGTCGGGCAACACAAGCTACGTCGGCCACTTCGAAGATGAGACGCATGTCACGGGCGAAGCGATTGTCTCCCCGAGCGGTGACAACCTCGGAACCTGGACCGCAGTGAAGTGCCCGCCGACCGGCTGCGATTAACCAGGCACGAGCAGCTTCCTCTGTCATCTTCAACATTCTGCCAAAGCTTCCAAGCCGCGGCAGATTTTTTTATAAAAATTTTTATTTATAAAATAAAAAGCCGGCTGCGCTGACGCACAACCGGCTAACCCCCTACTTGCGTAGAAACGTGAGAGGACGAACCCGATTCCAACATCGGGTGATGATGGCGTTGAGTTGGCCGAAATCTCCGTTGTTCCGCAGCGTCCTCTGCGTTTCCTCCGGCAACCCCGCCAGCATCGCGCCGACGCGCCGATCGGCTTCTTCCAGATCCGGGCGAAGAAGCCTCAAAAGACGCTCTGTTACGCTCGCCTTTTTATCTCGGGGCGCATCATCGGCTTCCTTTTCGTATTCCCCCACCGCCCGCTGAAGAATCGCGTTATCGCGGCGCGCCGCCTCAAGTTGAGCGCGGTACCTCATTACCTCATCACCGACTCGCTGAACCTCCTGCTCGTACTGCTTGATGGCCACATCTACGAACTCGGGATGAGAAAGAAGCTTCTGGTAGAACTCGCCGCCAATTTTGATCAGGACGCTGGGCTCAAGAGCCTGCGCCGAAGTGGTGTGTGGAACCTGGAGATGGAAAGCCCTCATACCAAGGAATCGCCGCTTACCCAATTCGTTGATGCGAGCATCTCCCCGATATTGGCTAACCCTCCCTACACCGATGAGCCAACACTCTTCCGGCACCTCTCCGGCGTGAAAAACCCACTCGCCGGCAAGAAAAGTCTTGGCCCAGCCGCGCTCCTCCGCCATGTGCAGCAACTTGTCAAGAAATTCGTCATAATTCCCTGGGAACTCGAATCGGCCGGTGGCCCCGGTCAGGGTGTCTTCACCCATCGGCTGATTGTCCGAACAACCCTCTGCCGTGTTGCCCACGCTTTCTTCGCTCACGACAACTCCTCCTTTCCCTCCCTTTCTTATCTTATTCGTGATTGTCTATTTTAGTTTAAAAATATCAACTTGTCAAGTGACCGTTGACAGCAAGTCTAGCCTGTGCTATTATACCTTTACAATAAGAACGAAAAAGCTTTCGCTTCTTTACAGAAATACCCCCCGCTCCTCCCCTAGTGAGGAGGACTTTCGGGGAATTTTTTTGCGTATATGGACAAATTTAAATTAAAATCTAAATTCAAACCGACTGGCGATCAGCCAAAAGCAATCGACGAGCTGGTTTCTGGTTTGAAAAAAACTTATAAACATCAAACACTCCTCGGCGTCACCGGGTCAGGCAAAACTTTTACCGTAGCTAATGTAATCGCAAAAATTAATAAACCCACTCTCGTTATCGCCCACAATAAAACTCTGGCCGCCCAACTCTGTAATGAGTTTCGCGAATTTTTTCCGGACAATGCCGTGGAATATTTTGTTTCTTATTACGATTACTATCAGCCAGAAGCGTATCTTCCGCGCACTGATACTTACATTGAAAAAGAGGCAATGATTAATGATGAAATTGATCGCCTCCGCCACGCCGCGACCCAGGCGCTTTTAACCCGCCGCGACGTAATCATCGTCGCTTCGGTTTCTTGTATTTATGGTTTGGGCGCCCCTGAAACCTATGAAAAAATTGTTTTGCATTTGGCTAAAGATCAAACTATCACTCGCGCTGATTTATTGAACCAGTTAATCACCATGCAATTTACCCGGACTAACTCCGATTTAAAACGCGGAGAATTTCGTTTGCGCGGCGAGACTCTGGAAGTGATGCCCGTGAACCAAGAAATTATTTATCGTATGGAATCAAACGCGCAAAAAATCGTGAAAATTTTTGCGATTGACCCGGTGACAAGAAAAATAAAAGATGAGCCATCCGACGTTTGGATTTTTCCGGCAAAACATTTTGTCACTCTTGGCCCAGAACGAAAACGGGCGTTTAAAACTATAAAAGAAGAATTAAAAGGCCGCTTGGATTATTTCAATAAAAATGGAAAACTGCTTGAAGCCGAACGCCTGGAGCGCCGGACAAATTACGATTTGGAGATGATAAAAGAAGTAGGCTACTGCCATGGCATTGAAAATTATTCAAGACATTTATCTGGCCGCGCCGCGGGTGAACCGCCGGAAACTCTGCTTGATTATTTTGGAAAAAATAAAGATTGGCTAATGGTAATTGATGAATCGCATGTCACCGTGCCGCAAATTTCCGGAATGTATGAAGGCGATGCTTCGCGAAAAAGAGCGTTAATTGATTTTGGTTTTCGCCTACCTTCTGCCGCCGATAATCGGCCGCTGAAATTTTCTGAATTTGAAGCGCGGATGCCACAGACAATCTATACTTCGGCCACGCCGGCTGATTACGAATTAACTCGGAGCGGACAAATCGTTGAACAAATTATCAGACCAACCGGTCTTATTGACCCTGAAATTATTGTTAAACCCATTACGCCAAAAAATTCTAGTGAAAAATCTCAGGTTGATGATTTAATGGAACGAATCGCCGACCGCGTAAAACGAAACGAACGCGTTCTTGTCACAACTCTTACTAAAAAAATGGCGGAAGATTTAAGCGAATATCTGGCGGAGAAAAAATTTAAAGTTAACTACATCCACAGCGAAGTGGAAACATTGGACCGGATAAAAATCCTAACTGAATTTCGCCGGGGAAAATTTGATATTTTAGTTGGTGTCAATTTATTGCGCGAAGGATTGGATTTGCCGGAAGTGACGCTCGTCGCGATTTTGGACGCGGACAAAGAAGGATTTTTGCGAAGCGAAACTTCACTTATTCAAACAATCGGCCGGGCGGCGAGAAATGTCCGCGGCCAAGTTTTACTTTATGCCGACCAGATGACCGGCTCCATGGAACGGGCGATCAAAGAAACCGAACGCCGGCGCAAAACGCAAATGGAATATAACAAAAAACACGGCATCACGCCGAAGACTATTCAAAAGGTTATTAAAGATATTATCGGCCAGGCGACAAAAAAACAAGATGCTAAAGAACGAAGAATTTTGGAATTGGATTTACTTGGAGAAAAGGGAAAAAATATTGAGGAGATAATTAAAGAAAAAGAAAAACAAATGAAAGAAGCGGCTAAAGATTTACAGTTTGAATTAGCGGCAATTTTACGCGATGAAATCCGGGAATTAAAAAAATCCCCGAAACATGCCGAAGCACATCCCGGGGACCAAACGAAGGAATGATTCTCTTAAGGGCTGCCGGAATTTTCGCCGGTTCACATTTCTGTAGCGACGCTTTGCCGCTAAACCGACGATCTCCGTCCCGTGTCAGGGGCACCCCGACGTTCACCTCCAGCGGGATCACCGCGTCACGCCGTCTTCTTGACCTGCGCCGTCACCTCGCCCGCCATCTGCGAGCCGAACCGCGAGAACCCCTTGCCCATCTCCGTCTTTCCACCTCCTTCTTTCCTCGGACGGTGGTTCGCCGAAACAGCAAACCAAAACCGTACAATAAAATTATTCCAAATAAATTAAAAAATGTCAACGATATATGCAAGATAAAATAATTATAAAAGGAGCTAGGGAACATAATTTAAAAAATGTTTCTCTGGAAATCCCAAGAAATAAATTAACGGTTTTTACCGGACTTTCTGGTTCGGGAAAATCTAGTCTGGCTTTTGATACCATTTTTGCCGAAGGCCAACGCCGTTATGTTGAGTCCCTCTCGGCTTACGCTCGACAATTTTTAGGACAAATGGATAAACCCGATGTTGATGAAATTGAAGGATTATCCCCGGCTATTTCCATTGACCAAAAAGCCCATAGCGCTAATCCCCGTTCCACGGTTGCCACCATCACGGAAATTTACGATTATCTTCGCGTGCTCTTTGCCCGCGTCGGCAAACCATATTGTCCGGTCTGCGGGAAAGAAATTAAAAAAATGACCGTTGAAGAAATGGTTGATTTGATTTTGAAAAAAACTTCAGAAATTCACAGGGAAAATAAACCTTCTGCGGCAAAATCAAGTGATTGCATTGCCATTCTCGCGCCAGTCGTCCGTGGAAGAAAGGGTGAATATTACCAATTACTATATAACTTATACAACGACGGATTTTCCGAAGTCCGCGTCAACGGAAAATTTAGAGAACTTAGAAACAAAATCGTCCTTGCCCGATACAAACAACATAATATTGATTTGCTCGTGGATAAAATTACTCTCGGTTGGCCATTAGAAAATAATAAAGGCCTACGCGCGCGCTTGGCCGAAGCTATGGAAACAGCTTTAAAACACGGCGAAGGCGTCGCGACGGTAATTTTGGATAATGGTGAAGAAGTAGTAATGTCATCAAAGTATTCTTGCCCGGACGATGGTTTTTCTTTTCCGGAAATTGAACCTCGTCTCTTCTCGTTTAATAGCCCTTATGGCGCTTGCCCCATTTGCCACGGCCTTGGCACTGAATCTTTGTTTTCTGAAAAACCTTGCCCCGATTGCGGCGGAGACAGGCTTAGAAAAGAAAGTTTGCATGTTTTTGTTGGCAAAAAAAATATTGTGGAAGTGACAACAATGTCTATTGAAGAGGCGCGTAGTTTTTTTACTGCTCTAACCGGTAAAGAAAAAACAAAATTATTTGTACAAAAATTAAATGACACTGAACTTGAAATCGCGGAAACCGTTTTAAAAGAAATTACGAACCGGCTGGAATTTATGTTAAATGTTGGTTTGGGATATTTAACGCTTGGCCGCACGGCCGGCACACTTTCCGGCGGTGAAGCCCAGCGTATCCGACTTGCCTCGCAAGTTGGTTCACGCTTAGTTGGCGCGCTTTATATTTTGGATGAACCAACAATTGGTTTACACCCAAAAGATAATGAAAAATTATTGGCGACGCTCGCGAACTTACGAGATATCGGCAATACGGTTATTGTCGTGGAACACGATCCGGAAACAATTTGGATGGCTGATTATTTGGTTGATCTCGGGCCCGGCGCCGGCGTGCACGGCGGAGAAATTGTCGCGGCCGGTCCCATGCCCGACGTCTTGCAAGATAAAAAATCTTTGACCGCGGCGTATTTACGCGGAGATAAAGTTATTAAAATTCCGGAGAAACGCCGCCATGTTGATGAAAAAAATAAATATTTTTCTTCAGGGCAGATAAAAATTGTCGGCGCCACGGAAAATAATTTAAAAAATATTGATGTCAGAATCCCGCTCAAGCGTTTTGTCTGTGTCACCGGCGTTTCCGGCTCGGGTAAAAGCACTTTGGTAAATGACATTCTTTACAAAGGACTTTCCAATAAACTTAATCACACCAACTGGCAGATTGGAAAACACGCTCGAATTGAAGGATTGGATTATTTGGATAAAGTTATCGTGATTGATCAATCTCCTATTGGCCGCACGCCGCGTTCTAACCCAGTAACTTATACTGGTGCATGGACGCACATTCGCGAACTTTTTGCCGCCATGCCAGAATCTCGCGCCCGTGGCTACCAGCCAGGGCGATTCAGTTTTAACGTGCCGGGGGGACGTTGCGAAAATTGCGAAGGCGCCGGATTGATTAAAATTGAAATGCATTTCCTGCCGGCGGTTTATGTCACTTGCCCAGTTTGCAAAGGAACTCGTTTTGACCGGGAAACATTAGCCATAAAATATAAAGAAAAAAATATTCATGACATCTTGCAAATGACCATAGAAGAAGCGGAAGGATTTTTTCGAAATATTCCTCCGGTTTATGATCGTCTGAAAATCTTACGCGAAGTTGGCTTACAATATCTGACCCTCGGACAAGCCGCAACGACTTTATCAGGCGGCGAAGCGCAAAGAATAAAACTTGGCGCGGAATTAGCTCGCCGTTCCACCGGCCGGACGATTTATATTCTGGATGAGCCGACTGTCGGTTTACACTACGCTGATGTGGAAAAATTATTGGAAGTTCTACATCGCTTGGTTAGTTTGGGAAATACCGTGATTGTCATTGAACATAATTTAGATTTTATTAAAACAGCTGACTGGATTATTGATCTTGGACCAGATGGGGGAGACGCGGGCGGACAATTGATCGCATCCGGCACGCCGGAAGAATTGGCAAAAAATCCAAAGTCATACACCGGACAATATTTGAAAAAAGTTTTGAAATAAAAAAAGACCACACTAGTGTGGTCTTGTGCGCGGACACGTTCTACGAACATTCTACGACAGGATCGCTACGAAGGAAAGTGATACACCTTCCATCCCGAGCTGATCACAATGCCGAACCTTTCGCACTGGTCCTTCAACTCCCTAGTGATACCGGCGACCGGCGCGATTCTCTGAAACTGGTCGATCGCCGACTTCAGCAGGCGAGCTTCTTTCGTCTCGTCTCCGACAATCACCAATGTATCCTGGGCAGTAGAAACGGAAATACCTCTCCCAACCTCGACGAGGGAAAGAACATACCCCCACGGCTTTCTCTCCTTTATGTATACAACTTTCATTTGTCTCCTCCTCTAAAATCAATCTTGAAACAAAAAAATAAAAATGTCAATATGTCAGAATTAAAAAACAAAATAAAAAAATTCCCCAAAACCCCAGGCGCGTATTTAATGAAAAATGCCGCGGGGAAAATTATTTATGTCGGCAAGGCCACTTCTCTCCGCGATCGCGTCAAAAGTTATTTTGATCGGCCGCACGATGTTAGAATTGAAAAATTGGTTCAAGAAATAGCGGATATTGATTATAAAAAAACTCCCACTGTAATTGAAGCATTGATTTTGGAAGCCAATCTTATTAAAAAATATTTGCCAAAATATAATGTAAAGGAAAAAGACGACAGATCGTTTTTATACGTAGCTTTTACCAAAGAAAAATTTCCGAGAATATTTTTATTGCGCGGTTTGGAATTGGAGAGAATGACGCCCAAAGAAAAAAAACAAATCTCTAAACTTTTTGGTCCGTACACCAGCGCCTCTTCTCTTCGCGCCGCGTTAGATATCTTACGCCGCCGCATTTTCCCTTTCCGCGATTGCGTCGTTATGCCAAAACTGTCCTGTTTGCATTACCATTTAAAACAATGCCCGGCACCCTGCGCTGATCTTATTTCATCTAAAGATTATCGCCGCCTTATCCGCAATTTGATTTTATTTTTTGAAGGAAAAAAAGAAAAAATCATTAAAAATTTAAAAAAAGAAATGGCCGCCGCGAGCCGGCATGAAGGCTTTGAAATAGCTGCGCGACTTCGCAATCAAGTTTTTTCTTTGGAGCATATTCAGGACGTGGCCGTCATCAAAGAAGAATCAAAATTTAAAAACCGAGAATCTGGCATTAATGTTTTCGGCCGAGTTGAAGGTTATGATATTTCCAACATCAGCGGTACTGCGGCGACGGGAAGTATGGTTGTTTTTGAAGATGGCAAGCCAAACAAAAATGCATACCGCAGGTTCAAGATTAAGACGGTTAGTGGAGCAAATGATGTAGCGATGATAAGAGAAGTTTTGTCGCGCAGATTACGGAGAATCAAGAATTATGAATCAAAAATTAAGGAACCCAAAAACCATAATTCATACTTCATACTTCATAATTCAAAAATTTGGCCTTTGCCAAATTTAATTCTGGTTGACGGCGGCTGGGGACAAATTAATGCCGTCCGGGAAATTCTTGATGAACATAAATTAAAAATTCCTGTTCTTGGCATTGCCAAAGGTTTTGACCGAAAGCAAGACCGGCTGATTGCCAATAAAGACAACCCCGAGCTTGTCCGCGTCGCCGAACTGCACAAAGATATTTTGCTCCGAGTCCGCGACGAAGCCCACCGTTTTGCTATTGGCTATCACAGACTTCTGCGCCGAAAAAAAATGTTCAATAAATAAATTAAGCGCGTTTTAGCCCGGCTTATGTCCGGGCTTTTTTATTTATATTAAAAATGTTAGAATAAAGAAATAAAATAATGACCTTATAAACATGATTATTCCTCAACAAATCAAAAAATTAGACAAATCAAATTTGCTCGGGTCAATCGAACTTTTAGGCAAGCAATGTGAGGCGGCTTGGCGAGAGGTTAAAAAAATGAAAATTCCAGTCGCCTATCGTGGCGTGGAAAATATTGTCATCTCGGGCATGGGCGGTTCAGCGCTTGGCGGTCACTTGATTCAATCTCTTTTCGCCGACAAATTGAAAAAGCCGCTGGAAATCGTCCGCGGCTACAAACTCCCGGCCTACGTTGGTCCAACAACTTTGGTCATCCTTTCAAGTTACTCCGGAAATACTGAAGAAACATTATCTTGCGCCGCTGAAGCAAAAAAAAGGAAAGCGAAAATTGTAGGTATTGCCGCCGGCGGAAAACTAGCTACTTTTTTACGCGCTAATAAATATCCTGCTTATATTTTTGAAACGACTTACAACCCCTCAAACCAACCTCGTATGGGCTTGGGATATTCAATCTTCGGACAGATTGGACTTCTTAAAAAATGTGGCGTTTTAAACGTTGATAATAAAGAGATCGAAAAAACTTTAAACGTTCTCCAAAATAAAGAAAACTCGACCGCAACTTTCGCGGCAAAATTGAAAAACAAAGCTCCGATTCTTGTCGCTTCAGAATTTCTCTCTGGCAATGCCCATATAATGGCAAATCAAATAAATGAAAATGCAAAATGTTTTGCCGCCTATTTCGAACTTCCTGAATTAAATCATCATTTAATGGAAGGATTAAAAAATCCGGCGACTAACCAGAAAAATCTTGTTTTTCTTCTTATAAATTCAAATCTTTATCTGCCGCGCGACCAAAAAAGATACAAAATATTAAAAACCGTACTCGCAAAAAATAAAATTAATTTTATTGAATACGCTCCAAAATCAAAAACTAAAATACTGCAATCTTTTGAAGCCTTGGTTTTTGGAAGTTATCTTAGTTTTCATCTCGCAATAAATTATAATTTAGATCCCTCCCCTGTTCCCTGGGTTGATTTCTTTAAAAAACAACTTGGCTAATCAAAACTTCTAAAGGAGGAAACCTATCCGATGAAAAAAATAGAATTATTAAAATATTTTTTACTTTTCATCGTCGCGTTTTCTCTTTTTTCATACTTTCAAATTTCCCCGACCTTTCCCGACCCAGATTCTTTTTACCACGCCAAGATGGCTGTCTTAACCCGCGACCAAGGAATTGTTAGAGACTTCCCATGGTTGCAATTTACTGTTTTAAAAAATAATTTCGCCGACCACCATTTTTTATATCATGTCGCTCTCATTCCTTTTGTCACCTTTCTCGACCCGCTGGTCGGAATAAAGCTTTTTACCGCGCTTTCCGCCGCGCTTTTGATTTTAGTTTTCTATTGGTTTCTGAAAAAATTTCAAATCAAAGGCGCGTTTTTGTATTCTTTAGTTCTCCTAGTTTCAAGCCCTCTTGTTTTTAGAATAAATCTAGCCAAAGCCGCGTCCTTTTCACTTATAATCTTACTTCTTGGTCTTTATTTTATTTTCCGCCGAAAACTTTGGCCGCTTTTTCTTTTATCATTTATATATGTGTGGACTTACGGCGGATGGCCGCTCATTTTAGTTTTAACTTTATTCTATATCTTTGCCGAAGCTGTCATAAACGCCACTGATAATTTCACGGGAATAAAATTATTTATAAAAAATTTCTTTAAAAATATTTTTTCCAAAGAAAATGTTAAACTTTTTTTAGCATGTTTTGGTGGCCTTGCGGCTGGAATTGTCATCAATCCGTTTTTCCCTAAAAATTTATTTTTTTACTGGCAACAAATAATTAAAATCGCTGTCATAAATTATCAGGATAAAATCGGCGTGGGGGCAGAATGGTATCCTTATGGCTTGGGCGACTTAATTGCCAACTCTTCTTTTGTTTTTATTTTACTAATTCTTTCTTTCACTGTAATTTTTATAAATTTTCTTAAAAAATTTTCCACTAAAGAAAGACTTGCCGCCCAAGATCCAAAAACAAAAACTCAAATTTTTTCCTTAACTCTTCTTGCACTCTTTTTTTTGGCCTTAACTTTGCGCTCTCGTCGCAATGTTGAATATTTCATCCCCTTTGCTGCGCTTGCTTCCGCTTTTGTTTTAAACGAGCCTCTGTCTTTAATAAAAAAATATCTGCCCGCGATTAATGTTTGGCGGCAAAAAAGAAAAATTTTTTTTAGCCTCATCCTTGTTTACGTCTTAATTATGATCCCGTTTACTTCCGTACGAAATATCTGGTCCATAAAACAACTCTATCTTTCCGGTGGCTCTATCTATAAATACCGCGGCGTGGCCGAATGGTTAAAAAATAATACGTCGGAAAGGGCCATTATTTTTCATAATGATTGGGATGATTTTCCCGCCCTTTTTTATTATAATACTCATAACTACTATATTGCAGGACTTGATCCAACTTTTATGTATGATTATAATAAAGACCTGCATAAGGTTTGGGTTGATATTACAACCGGCCGGAGGGCAAATATTTCTGAAATTGTTAAAAATGATTTTCACTCTGAATATGTTTTTGTGGATAAAGACCATATTGCTTTAGAAAATAATTTGAAAAGTGATGGACATTTTCAAATGGTTTATAAGGATGATGAAGGGAAAATTTATAAGTTAATAAACGACTGACAACATACAACCAGACAAATTGTAAATTATTTGTCGTAAGTTAAATTTATGAAAATATTGGTAGCGCTCCCGGTTTATAATGAGGAATCAATTTTAAAGGAGAATGCTCTTAAGCTTTATGATTTTTTGAAAAAAAATATCACAGACAATTGGCAAATTGTCATCGCCGATAATAATTCCAGTGATCGCACCGGAGAGATTGGTAAAAATTTGGAAAAAAATTTTGTAGAAATAAAATATTTGCATCTCCCGCAAAAAGGAAAGGGATGGGCCATTCGCACGGCCTGGGAAAGGGAGAAGGCTGATGTTTATGCTTTTATGGATGCAGATTTGGCAACTAATCTTTCCGCCCTCCCCGCCCTCATCGCCGCGGTCAGCCGGGAAAATTATGACCTCGCTGCCGGTGCGCGTTTTCTCCCAGAATCTAAAGTAAAACGCTCCTTAATTAGAAAAATTGTTTCTAGAATTTATCGAATTATTTTATACCTTACACTAAAACTTAAAACAAAAGATGCTCCCTGCGGTTTTAAGGCCGTAAATCATATAGTTATTAAAAATATTCTTCCACAAATAAAAAATAATGAATGGTTTTTTGATACTGAAATGATTGTCCTTGCGGAAAAACAAAATTATCGCGTAAAAGAAATCCCCGTCATCTGGACCGAACACAAAAAAATCGGACGCAAGAGCCGAGTGAATTTTATAAAAGTTTCCCTTGGATATTTAAAAGAAATTTGGCGATTAAAAAAATCCCATGCCGGAAATTAATTCAAAGGAATGGAAATTTATCGGGCTTGTGAGCTTACTGCTCGTAATCGTCACTTCTCTTCCGATCTTATTCGGATTTTTTTCTACTCCAGAAGATAGTCTTTTTCTCGGCTTTCAACTTATTGATCATGCTGACACGCCAGTTTATTATTCTTGGATTGAACAAGTAAAAAGTGGTCACATTATTTTTAAAAATTTATTTACTTCCGAGTCGGAAGGACGTTTTATCTTTGATCCTTTCTGGCTCGGTGTCGGGCTTTTCGCTAAAATATTTTCTCTCTCAAGTTTCGCTGTTTATCAACTCTCTAGAATTTTTTTAATCCCTGTTTTTTTAGCCGTCGCCTACATTTTTATTTCCCATTTTTTTAAGGAAGAAAAAAAAAGAAAACCCTGTTTTCTTTTTTTAATTTTTGCTTCGGGATTAGGCTGGCTTGTCTGGTTAATTTCCAAAATTTTTTCCATAACCCCGTCGGCCTGGCCCATGGATCTTTGGGTTCCCGAGGCCTTCACTTTTTCAACACTCTACAACTCTCCTCATTTTATCGCCTCACTCACTCTCTTTATCGCGGTTTTGTTTTTAACTCTTCTTGCAATTGAAAAAAATAAAAAAAATTACAGCCTCTTAGCTGGCCTCACAGCTCTTTTCCTTTTCCAATTTCATCCTTACAACGCGCCTGCTCTCGCTGGCATTTTGGGAGTATATTTTATATTTTTATGTTTGAAAAATAAAAAAATTAAATGGGATGTTTTGAAACATTATTTTATTTTACTAACAATTTCTCTCCCTGCGATTATTTATCATATCTGGACTTTAAAAAATTTCTGGACCCGCCAACAATTTGCTCTCCAAAACATTTGCCTTATTCCCAATCTCAGCGTAACATTTTTAAGCTATGGCTTTCTTTTTCTTTCGGCTTGTTTCGGAACCTTTATTTTATTAAAAAAAGAAAAAAATGATAAATCTTTTTTCCTTCTCGCCTGGTTTTTCGCTCAAATAATCTTAATTTACGCGCCGGTTAATTTCGCGCGTCGCATGACCACCGGTTTACAAATAGTGATGGCTCTCCTGGCTATGAATGGATTTTTTTACCTTTTTGACACAAATACCATCTTTAAAAAATTGTTTGATAGAAAAAAAATTTTGTTATGGTTTATTTTTATTGTTTTTAGTCTTTCTAATTATTTCTTAATCATTGACGACTTAGTCTACTATTCAGCTCCTCCTCAGATCTATGCACCTTACTTATCAAAGAATAAAAATGAAGCGATGATCTGGCTTAAAAATAATACTGCCGAAGAAAGTGTTATCCTAACTTCCCCGCCAAACGGCAATCTCATTCCTGCTATTTCCTTGCGCTCGGTTTATGTTGGCCAGTGGGGTTTAACTGCCGCGCAAACAATAAAGACTGAGTGGCTAAAATATTATTTTTCCCGCTTTAATAGCCAAACAAGGGCCACTTTCTTAAAAATAAATAAAATCGATTACCTCTTTTTCGGCCCCGAAGAAAAAAACGCAGCTAATTTTAATCCCGACGAAGATAAATATCTAGAAAATGTTTATCAAAACAATGAAGTGATAATTTATAAAGTAAAAAATTGATAATCTTTATAAAACCTGAAATAAACTAAAAAACCGCCTTTAATGGCGGTTTTGTCAATAACTCTTGACAAAATTCTAATTTTATGATATACTTCAATGTTAGTGCTAAAAAAGCCCTAACCTTAAACAAAAATAGCCAAGAAAGAAATGGGGGTCGGGAAGGATTGGAATAGTAAAAATCGGGTGCACACTCAATTTTTCACTTTAACCAATCCCGGGTCCGGCGTCCTGTCGAATGACGGGACCAAGCCGAGCTCACTGCCTCCAGTTCTTTCTCTGCTATTCTGCCCCGTGCTTTCACTCTAAAGCGCGGGGTTTTTGTCATTCTAAGAAAAAAACCCCTCTTTGTCAAGAGGATTTACTCTCATACCAATAGTTGCTGGTGTGGGGATTTACTTTTCCTCTAAATAATACTATAATTTAAGAATAAATTATCATTTATTTGGGAGGTATGCCTAAAATAAAATATACAAAAGAGGAAAAAAATGAGGGGCGGAAAAACGGCAGAAGAAATAATGGAAAAATTAATCCGGATACTAAAAAGGGTATCGTAATTATCTTTCTTTTTGCCTTGGCTGGCATCAGTATTCTTAGTCTTTTTAATTTAGCCGGCGCGGCGGGAATACGGATAGAAAGCGCCCTTTCTTCATTTTTCGGTTTAGGCCGCTTTGTTATCCCGATTATTCTTCTGGGGTTGGGCTATATTATTTTGAATGGAGAAAAATATGAACTCGGCATTTCAAATTATGTCGGTCTTTTCTTTTTGGTTCTCTCTATAGAAAGTCTTCTCCATCTTGGATTTTCTTATGATGATCCATTTTCTTTCGCCGGCCTCCGAAGCGGCGGCGGATATTTAGGGCTAATTCTTTCTTACCCCCTTTTAATTTCCTTGGGTCAGGTGGCAACCATTCTGATTATTTTTGCCGTTTTTATTTCTTCTATTCTCTTAACTTTCAATACCTCGCTCCACACAATCGCGGAAAAAGGAAATTTTTGGAGAAAAATTTATCAAAAAATCAAACTCTTGTTTTTGGGCATGAAGTTTAGCGGAAAACCGCAAGAAGAAACTGCGGAAAATATTGAACCAGGACAAGAACCGGCTGAGGCTTCAGTCACAGCCGCCCCTTCTTTTGAAACAAAAAATTTGCCCGCCGGAGCGGAGACACAACCTACTCCTGAAATGATTCCTCTTGTCGTTAAGACTGAACGGAAAAAAATCGACTTGCCCATTGATCTTTTAGATGACCAATCTGAAAAGCCGACAAGCGGTGATATTAAAACCCAGATGAACATTATCCAAAAAACTTTAGAAAATTTTGGTATTATTGTGGAAATGGGAGACATTTCGGTTGGACCGACGGTAACACAATATACTTTAAAACCGGCTGACGGCGTGAAGCTCACAAAAATCACAAGTCTTCATAATGATCTCTCCTTGGCTCTGGCCGCTCACCCTATTAGAATTGAGGCCCCAATTCCGGGGAAATCCCTTGTCGGAATTGAAGTCCCAAACCAAAAAGTTGCCGCCGTAAATTTAAAAGAAATTTTGCGGGCACCGGAATTTAAACAAAGAAAAACAAATCTCACGGTCGCGCTTGGAAAAGATGTTTCCGGAAAAGTGTGGGTTTCAGATTTGGGGAAAATGCCCCACTTACTAGTGGCCGGCTCAACCGGTTCGGGCAAAAGCGTCTGTTTAAACACTGTGATTGTGAGCTTACTTTATCAAAATAGCCCAGACGATTTGCGTTTAATTATGGTTGACCCAAAACGCGTTGAATTTACGGTTTACAACGGCATCCCCCATCTTTTAACGCCGGTTATTACAGATACAGTCAAAACCGTGAACGCCTTAAAATGGGTGATTGGAGAAATGGATCGCCGGTTTGAATTATTATCTAAACATGGGAAGCGCGACATCGGCGCTTTCAACCGTGAAAGCGGAGAAAAAATGCCATACCTTGTTTTGATTATTGATGAGTTGGCAGATTTGATGGCGGTGGCTGCGGCAGAAGTAGAAGCGGCGATTATCCGCTTGGCACAAATGGCCCGCGCCGTTGGCATTCATTTAATTTTGGCGACACAGCGACCATCAGTTAATATTATTACTGGTTTAATCAAAGCCAATATCACAACCCGCATCGCTTTTGCCGTGGCCTCAAACACTGATTCGCGAACAATTTTGGATACTTCTGGCGCGGAAAAACTTTTAGGCCGCGGCGATATGCTTTACACTTGTCCGGATCTCGGAAAGCCAAAACGGCTGCAGGGCGCGCTTGTTCGAGATCACGAAATTAAAAAAGTTATTGATTATCTAAAAAATCAGGATGAACCAGAATATCTTGAAGAAGTTACCCAAAAACCCGCTTTTGGCATTTCTGTTCCTGGTCTTGATTTGGGAAATGATTCTGATGATGAATTACTTTCTGATGCGAAAGAAGTTATTGTTCAGGCTGGAAAAGCTTCGGCCTCTCTTCTTCAACGACGACTGAAAGTTGGTTATGCCCGAGCCGCACGTCTGCTTGATCTTATGGAAGAACAAGGAATAATTGGGCCAGCAGATGGCGCTAAACCGCGCGATATCTTGATTGCCGGCGCAGTAGCCGCTCCCAAAGAAATTGAAAATGACAATCTTATAGAGGAGGAAGAAAACTCTGAAGAAAATGTATAAATTTTCCGTTACTCAAATAAAAAATAAAACTGTTGGCGAAATTCTTTCTGAAGCCCGCCGGGAACAAAATCTTTCTCTCGAGGAGGTGGCAGATGTTACCCGCTTAAGACTAACCCACCTTACCGCCCTCGAGGCTGGAGATTATGAAAATCTGCCCGGCGGAGTTTATTCTGAAAAAATTTTGGAAAATTACGCCAATTTTTTGAATTTGGATCTTACCGGGCTAAAAAAAATTTTTGAAAAAGAAAATTTAACTAGTAAGCGAATAAAAAAAGCCGCTTTTCTTCAAAAAATTTCTTCAAAAAATTTTATTGTCACCCCTCGTTTAATTGAAATTTCCGTCGCCGCTGTTTTTGTCATTTTGCTTCTTACCTACCTTGGTTTTGAAATAAACAATATTTTTTCTCCACCAAATCTTTCTTTGCTTAGTCCGGAAAATAACTTAACCACCGAAGCTCCCACTATTACGGTATCGGGCTATACGGAAAAAGAAGTAAATGTTAAAATAAATGACCAGGCCATCCAAACCGACGCCGCGGGCAATTTCAACGAAACAATTAGTCTTAAAACTGGTTTAAATATTATTAAGGTTTCCGCGGCCAAAAAACGCAGTCGAGAAAATATAATTTATAGACAAGTTATTTTAAAATAATTTAAATCATAAAAAATATGACTAAAGAGAATAAAGAAAAAGTCTCAGAAAAATTTAAAGCGGCCCAGGAGGCAATCGACCAAATTAAAGAACGATTCGGCGATGGCTCAATTATGAAACTGGGAGAGGCGAAGAGAATGGAAGTTGAGTCTGTCCCCTCTGGCTGTTTATCTTTAGATTTGGCGTTGGGTATTGGCGGGATGCCGCGCGGAAGAATTATTGAAATTTTCGGTCCAGAGGCGAGTGGAAAAACGACCCTAGCTCAACATGTCGTGGCGGAAATTCAAAAAGCCGGAGGTATTGCTGCTTTTGTCGACGCCGAGCACGCTCTTGATCCAGAGTACGCTTCAAAAATCGGCGTCAATATTGAAGAACTCTTAATTTCCCAGCCTGACACAGGCGAGCAGGCTTTAGAAATTGTGGAAACCCTAGTCCGTTCTGGCGGTGTTGATGTAATCGTTGTAGATTCGGTCGCCGCGCTCGTGCCAAAAGCGGAAATTGAAGGCGAGATGGGCGATCAACATATGGGGCTTCAGGCGAGATTAATGTCGCAGGCCTTACGTAAACTGACCGGCGTTATTTCTAAAACTAAGACCGCCCTTATCTTCATTAACCAAATCAGACATAAAATCGGCATTGTTTTTGGAAACCCCGAAACCACAACCGGCGGAATGGCCCTTAAATTTTATTCTTCGGTCCGCATTGAAGTGCGCCGCGCCGCGCAAATAAAACAAGGCGATCAAATTATCGGCAACCGAGTCAAAGCAAAAATTGTAAAAAACAAGGTCGCGCCTCCCTTTAGATTTTGCGAGTTTGATATTATGTATAATGAAGGAATTTCTCTTTCCGGAGATTTACTCGATACCTCCGTGGTTTATAAAGTAATAAATAAAAGCGGGAATTCCTACAACTATGGCGAAACAAAACTCGGCGTCGGCCGAGAAACGGCGAAAAGATTTCTAAAAGAAAATCCAAAATTAATGGCCGAAATACGAAAAAAGGTTATAAGTGCGTCAGAAGCCGCCGCGGAAAACGACGAAAATGGCCCCGTCGCTGAATAAAACATAAAAAATAAAACCCGCCTCATCGGCGGGTTTTTTAATTACGCTAAAATTTTTACTCCGTCGCTCTCTCGGCGTACTCACCAGTTTCTGTGTTGATAATAACCGTGTCGCCCTCTTTAATAAAAAGAGGCACACGAATTTTTAAACCAGTTTCAAGGGACACTTCTTTTGTCACCCTGCCGGAAGCCGTATCGCCTTTTACGCCCGGCTCAGCCTCGGTAACTTTATAAGAAACTTTTTTTGGAAACTCCACGGTAATGGGTGTCCCATCGGAGAAAAGTAAAACAACTTCTAATCCTTCTTTCAAATATTTTTCAAAACCAGCCAAAACCTCAACTCCCAATTCAAACTGCTCGTAAGTGTTGTTATCCATAAAGGCGAATTTTTCGCCGCTCGCATAAAGATACTGAACTTTTCTTTTTTCCAAATCAACCAAATCAATTTTTTCTCCCACCTTAAAAGTGTTTTCCAAAACTTTTCCTGTTTTTAAGTTTTTTAATTTTGTGCGCACAAATGCGGAGCCCTTGCCCGGCATAATGTGTTGAAATTCAGTCACAAGATGTGGATCATTTTTCCATGAAATTACCACACCTCTTTTAATGTCTTGTGTTGAAGCCATAAATTTAGGATTATAATCTTAAATTTTATAAATTTTGTTTGGCTGGAAAAAAAATAACTTCATCAAGACTTTTAGCGTCCGCGAAGAGCATCGCAATCCTGTCTACCCCCATGGCAATACCCCCAGACGGCGGAATTTCACGAAGGGCTTTCAAAAAATCCTCATCAATATCATAAATTTCTTTTCCCAGCGCCTTTCTCAAATTTCTTTCCCCGACAAGCCGCCTTCTTTGTTCGTCCGGATCAACTAATTCTGAAAAGGCGTTTCCTAGCTCCAAACCACCAATATAAACTTCAAACCTTTCAGCATAGCGTGGATCGATTTTTTTCTGACGCGAAAGCGCCGCCATCTGGGCTGGCCAATCATAAAGGATTGTTGGTTTTCCTTGGCCCAGATAAGGCTCAATCTCGTTTAAAAATATTTTAAAGAAAATATCGTCAAAACTATCGTTTTTTGAAATAACATAACCCTTCTTTACGGCCGCGCGCTCTATTTGATCTCTTTCTAGCACTTTATCTAAATCAATCTCGGCATATTTAGAAAATACTTCCCTGACAGTCAGTCTCGGCCACGGCGGCGTTAAATCAATTATTTTCCCCTGGTATTTTATTTTTAAACTTTTATTTTTTTTGGGGATAGTTACGCGTTTTTTATTTTTCAGATTAGCGCCAACAAACATTATCATTTTCTCTACATCGTCCATAATATCCTTATAGTCTGCGTGCGTCCTGTACCATTCCAAGATAGTGAACTCGGGATTATGTAAATCGTCCATGGCCTCTCCCCCGCGAAAACTTTTACAGATCTGAAAAATTTTCGGAAATCCGGCCGCTAAAATTTTCTTCATCGCGTACTCAGGAGAAGTTATAAGATATGTCTCGCGCCTTCCGCCTAAAATCGAAAGGGTTACCTTAACGGGGTCAAGAGATGGTTCCATCCCCGGAAGTTTTACAAGACTTGGCGTTTCTACTTCTAAAAAATTTTCCCTAGAAAAAAAATCCCTAATCAATAAAATAATTTTTGCCCTCAAAAAAAACTTTTTTTGTCTCTCTTTCTCTTTTTTTAAAATCGTCCAATTAGGCGTCATAAATTGATACTTCCTCTTATCATTACAAAATCCACTCTGGTTTCAAAGAGTGGATTTTATCACTTCGCCATATTTACTTGTTCGTGAAAGGTAAAATCCCCAGGATTCTTGCCCGTTTTATCGCCAACGCCAACTTGCGTTGATGCTTGGAACAAACGCCGCTTTTTCGACGCGGAACAATTTTACCGTAAGACGATATAAACTTTCTAAGAGTTGGCTCGTCTTTAAAATCAATCTCCTTAACATTATTAGCGCAGAAATGGCAGGTCTTTCGTCCGGCGATTGTTGTGCTTGCACTTTGTTGTCTCATCATAGTTTAATTAAAGATCTGTTTAAAAAGGAATATTTTCAACTTTAATTTCTTCTTCTTGCGGCTCTTCGGCTGGACCCTGTTCTTCCATGGACTGACTTACTGCTGGCGCTGATCCCTGGCCACCAGACGAGCCGCCACGGTCTAGCATAATCATGTTCTCCGCGACAATTTCTGTTTTATATCTTTTTACTCCGTCTTGCCCTTGCCAATCTCTTGTCTGAAGCCGCCCTTCAATATAAATTTTTTTACCTTTATTCAAATACTGGCCGCAAATTTCTGCCAATTTTCCCCAAGCGACGATATTGTGGTATTCCACCGCTTCTTGTTTTTGTCCTTGAGCATTTGTCCAAACACGGTTCGTCGCCACGGAAAAAGACGCCACATTTTGTCCCGAGGGAGTTGTTTTTACTTCCGGATCGCGGGTCAGATTTCCAATGATCATTGCTTTATTTAAATTCATACTTTTTCTAATTATGTATTATTTTAGATAATGTCGCCTTCAAGAATTTCCCCAAGTTTTTTATCTAATTCCTCAAGACTAACTTTTGGCGCAGGCTCTGCCTTTACTTCTTCCGCCTTCTGCTTTTGAACCATTTTTTCTTTTCTGATTTTTTCCGCCTCTATATCTTCTTGGGTTTTAAGTTTTTTCAAAGTGATGCTAAACCTTAAAACTTCTTGGGTTAACTTTAATTCACCCTCAAGCTCCTTGATTTTTTCTGCTTCGCTGTTAAACTCAATCACAAGATAGTTCCCAACCTGGACATCGGCAATCGGGTAGGCCAATTTTTTGGAACCCAAATTATCGGTTGAGGTTATTTCCCCTCCGTATTTTTTAACTGTTTCATTGATTTTTCCGCTGATAGCTTCCATCTCTTCCTCGGTATATTTTCCAGGAATGATGAACAATAATTCGTAATGTTTCATAAAACTGTTTAAATAAGGTATTTACCTGCGCTCGTCGTCCCGCAGTACTGCGGGATCGCACTCGCTGGATAATAAAGTTTCTAAAAGTTTAGCACAGGGCTAAAATTTACGCAAGCCCCGTTAAAAATTTATTTTTATTTTAAAATGCCTATTTTAAGAAAATATTTTATGGCTTGTTTCGTGGACACATTGAAACAAAAATTTTATAAAAAATTTTGCCAAGAATTTCTAATGAGGCAAGATGTGATATAATAAACCAAAATCCAGCCGATACTCGTAAAACTTAAAAAATATGAAATACTTCTTTATTTTAGGCAGAAATCCAACTTTGTCAAGCGCGGAGCTAGCCGCCGTTTTGGACGAACAAGCTATTTTTAACCACCTTTCAAACGAAGCCATTGTAGCCGATATTGAAGGTGAACTTTCTGCTAATGAAATCATGCCGCGCCTCGGGGGTACGGTTAAATTTGGGGAAATCCTTGAAATGCCGGACGAATTCGCGGCCGAAGACATCGCTGAAATTTTGAAAAATTCTTCGGCTAAAAAAATTTATTTTGGCTTTAGTTTTTATAAATTAGATGAAGATGTTTCTGTCGCGCGCTTAAACAAGGGAACTCAAAAAATAAAAAATCTAGCCATGGAAATAAAAAACCTGCTCAAGGAGGCGAAAATCCAGGCTAGGTGGGTAACTTCAAAAGAAAAAAATTTAAGTTCAGTCGTAGTAAAGAAAAATAAATTGCTGACCGAGGCCGGCGCCGAATTAGTTTTTTTGATTGGCAAAGAAAAAAATTATCTCGGTAAAACTTTGGCAGTCCAAGAATTTGAAGATCTGAGTTTCCGCGATTATGGCAGACCCGCCCGAAGCATGCGAGTCGGATTAATGCCGCCGAAACTTGCTAAAATTATGCTTAATTTAGCGCGAATAGACAAACACTCTGCTCTTTTAGATCCGTTCTGCGGCTTTGCCACAATTTTGGAAGAAGCGCTGCTTTGGGGCTACGAAAATTTAATTGGCACGGATATTAACCCCGAAACTTTATCCGGAGCAAAAGAAAACTTAGAATGGTTGAAAAAAAATTATAACCTGGAAACAAAAAATTATAAATTATTAGAAGCTGACGCCAAGGAAATTTCAAAAAAATTTCCCTCGCAATCAATCGATGCGATTATCACTGAACCATACCTTGGTCCACCTCTCCATGGCGACGAACCTCAAGAAAAAATCCAACAAATTATCAGAGAACTTTCCGACCTTTATCTTGCCGCTTTCCGAGAATTTAAAAAAATTATAAAATCCGACGGCCGAATTGCAATTCTCTTCCCTGTTTTTCATACAGAAAAACAAGATTTATTTTTACCGATTCTGGACGAAATAAAAAAAATCGGCTTTTCTGCGACCGACCTTCTACCAAAAGATTTTAAAAAATATCCATTTTTAGAAATTACGCCGCGTAATTCTATTCTCTACTCCCGGCCCGACCAATTCGTCTGGCGGGAAATTTTTATTTTTTCTCTTTAAATAAAAATTTAAAAATCCTCGCAAAATGGCAAGGATTTTTTTATTACACATTAAATCTAAATTCTACCGTATCGCCGTCTTGCATCACGTATTCTTTTCCTTCCAGCCGAATTAATCCCTTCTCTTTCGCCCCAACGTCTCCGCCGGAATCTAACAAATCTTTCCAATTTATAACTTCAGCCGCGATAAACCCGCGTTCAAAATCAGTATGAATTTTACCGGCAGCCTGTGGCGCCAGAGTTCCTCGGGCTATTGTCCAGGCATGTGCTTCTTTTGGTCCGGCCGTAAAAAAGGTGATCAAATTGAGTTCATAATAACTCGCCCTGATCAATTTGTCCAAACCGGATTCTTCCAGACCCAACTCTTTCAAATAATTTTTTGCCTCTTCTGGCGGAAGTTCTGCTAATTCCGACTCAATTTTTGCCGAAACTAAAATTACTTTTTCCGGATCAAGTGGCAAATTAAACTTTTTCAAAATTTCTTTTTTATCGGCTTTTATATCAGCTTCTGCCACGTTTAAGGCGTAAAACGTCGGCTTTAAAGATAATAAATTCAATTCTTTAACCAAAAATTTTTCCTCCTCGTCAAGGCCAAGTGCTGCAGCCATTATTCCCTTTTCCAAAGCATCGCTAATTTTTAAAAGTGTTTCATTGGTCTTAAGAAGTATTTTTTCTTTGCCACCCTTAAGTTCGCCAGCCAAACTCGTGAGTCTTTTTTTAACTGTATCTTGATCGGCAAAAATTAATTCCAAATTTATAACTTCTAAATCAGAAATGGGATTAATTTTTCCATCTACATGAATGACATTAGGATCTTCAAAAGCCCGAATCACCTGGCAGATAGCGTCTACTTCCCTAATATGCGACAAAAATTTATTGCCCAAACCCTGACCTTCGTGGGCGCCTTTCACAAGACCGGCAATGTCTACAAATTCAATCACGGTCGGAACAATTTTCGCCGAATTATAAAAATCATTTAATTTTTGTAAACGGAAATCGGGCACGGCAACCGTCCCCACATTTGGTTCAATAGTGCAAAAAGGATAATTGGCGATGTCTACTTGTTTTCGAGTCAACGCTTTAAAAAGGGTTGACTTCCCCACGTTTGGCAGACCAACAATTCCCACTTTAAAAGACATACTCTTTATTTTTTATTTAAAATAAAAATCAACTAAAATCTCCCGCCGGAATTTTTGGTGGACCTAGAGGGAATCGCACCCTCGACTCCTCCATGCCATGGAGGCGTTTTACTACTATACTATAGGCCCAAAACCATAAATCCAGGCGGGAGATTTTTTAAGGTTACAACAATTTATAATTTTGTCAACTACGATACAAAGTTTAGGTTTCTTTGCGCCCGGCAGAGCAAAAACTATATTTACCTTCATTGTTTACTGAACACATATTGATTCACCTTTACTTTGTACGTGGTCAACCAATTTTACTGCGCTGGAACCGTTTCAGGAATTGGGGTCGGTAAAACCGCTGGCTCTCCAGTGGACGGGTTTTTTAAAGAATCAATTTTCTGTTTAACAATTTCATTGTCAGGGTTGGTCTTTAAAATTTCTTCCAGTTCGCCAAGCGCTAAATCTTTTTTACCTTGCTCTTCGTAAATCGCCGCGAGATACCAACGGGCGTTAGCAAAGCTCGGCGCGAGCCCAACTACTCGTTCCAATTCGGCAACAGCCTTGTCTAATTCTTTATTTTGCGCGTAAAGCAAACCGAGCTGGAAGGCCACCCCAATATCATTTGGCAAATCGGCCTTAATTTCTTCTAATTTACTAATCGCCTCATTGACTTTTCCTTGTCGGCTATAAACTAACGCCAATTCAAAATGAGCTGGCGCATAATCTGCTTTAGTCGTGATAGCTTTGTTAAGTTGTTCCTCGGCTTTGTCTAAATTTTCTTTAACTTTTGTTTCTGCCTCAGCTTTTACTTTATCATCTTTTGACTGAAGATTTGGAGCAAGCAAATCAGCCATTGCCGCGTAGGTTTTTCCTAATTCTGTATAAAGATACGGATTTGCCGGCTCAAATTCAATCGCTTTCTGCCAAGAACTTACAGCCCATTCGTCAGCTCCCGGAATTATCGACATAATTGTCTGGTAAATTGACGCCAGTGTTGCCCAGTTAGTTGAATTTTTCGGAGAAATTTCTGTCGCGCGCTTTGCCACATTAATGTCCGCCGCGATAAGTTCTTGGATTTTTTTAGCGCCCTCTTCGGTCGGCGTAGCCGCTAGCTCTTGATTAATTTGCGCCTGCAAACTTTGCGCCAAATTTCTAAGATAAATGTCGTTGCGTTGGTTTAAAGACACAGCTTGATCCAAAAGCCCTGTTGCCTTGCTCAAATCCTCTCCTTTATTAAAGGAGTCCAAAGCCTGCATAAATTTCGCATCAGCTGCGTAACGCTCGCCCACGAGATAAAAAGACGAAACAGTCAAAATCAAACCTATTGCCAGAAGAAAAGACAAAATCAGGGAAACGCGCGGGGCGCTGCCCAAAGAAATCTCCCAAAATTTATGTGAAGTTATAACTACCAAAATTGCCGTTAAAATCCAAAAGGAAAATTCCAAAGTTAAATTGGAAGAATAAAGAAATTTACCGAGAAGTAAGGCAAGCCAAGCCGCGCCAACTGCCAACTGATTCAGCCATAGTGCTCCAGATTTTTCTTTGATTAAATTTGAAACAAGTAAAACGGCCAAAAACACCGCCACAAATAACCACGAAATAATTCCAAAAAGCCCAGTAGTTGTAAGCATGGTTAAAACCCTTGAAGCAGAGCGATCAAACTTAACATCCCAAAGTTGTGTCTCATTTACGCCGGCTGGCTTATATTTCGCATAATCAAAAACAAACGTACTTGGCCCAGAACCCAAAAGTGGCGCTTCTTGCAAAGATTGCCTGGCAATCCCGCTTGACGCGGAAAAAGACGGCATAATTTCCGCCGGCAATCGCGAAACAATTGGCGTATTAATAAAAAATAATAAGACTGCAACGACAAAAGCTGCCATGGGCAGAGCCAACCACCCTAAATTTTTAATTTCATGAGCCCTAATTATTGCGAAAGCCAAAACAAAAGCAATAGCCGGAACAAAAATCGCCCAAACTATCCAATTATCAATCGTCGCCAGAAGAAAAAGCATAAGCGCGGCGACAACAGCCATCACAATTCTCATAACTAAATTCTTTTTACTGGCCTTACCCTTTTCTGCCCCATCCCCTAAAAATAATGGGCAAAGCAAAACGAACGCGGCTCCCAAAAAAATTCCCAAACCGTTCAAGGTTCCAACTGAATTTAGAGCTTGGCTGGGGACGAGCGTGGCAGGTAATACTCCTAAAAAAACAAACGCTGTCCAGACGGTCACAACCCCCGCGCCCAAAAGGTACGAGTAAAGTAAATTCTTTACTGCCTTCATGTCGCGAAAATTGTTGATGATGACAAAATATAAAATAACAAAACAAAGAACCGTTACGAGCCCTTCTTTTTCCAATCCCGAAGCTCCGACAAAACTCCTGATTTTATCCAAGGAAAAAATCGTCGCGAGGGTGTAAATCGCCACGTACAATAAAACAAGAACATTCAAAAAACTGCGGCGCAAAATAACTTGCCTTGAAGCAACCATTTTTCCAAGCCAGGCAAGCCCTGCCAAAAGCGTCACAATAACCAGTAAATTTTGTTTGTTAAAATCCAGAGCTTCAAAAGTCCACGGCAGAAAAAAAACCGGTAAAACAAAAACCAAAAGGGACAGACAAATTTTAACCAATTTGTCACAAATGTTAGCAATTGTGTTCATAGTTAGATTTTACTTTTCCCAAAAGACTCACTTTCGAGAATAAGCGTTTAAATTAATTAGTTAATTATAGCACAAAAACTGATTATAAAAAAATTTCATCCACAGTAAGATAAAAAAATTAAATAAAAAGACCGGCATCTGGCAGAGAATCGTTCTTCACGATTTCTGCCAGATGCCGGTTCAACGATGCGTGTCTGCGTCACGGACAAGCGCGGAAATTAACGCTGCGGTGTTCTTGTGCGCGCGAGGCACTATTCGAACTGAGCCGCAACTATGGGCACGTCCATGTCACAGTAATCGTCGGGTCATCAACTGTACCGCCACCGCCGGGAGCAATGTACTCGACGACCCCGATGTCGCCGGTGCCTATCCCCAACGCCAAGGTCGGATTGACAACAGCAGCTGAACGCACGTACTCAATGAATCCCACAATAGGCACCGAAACCCACGACCCAGATGACTGGTTGGCAAGCCACGTAGCATATGCAGGTAGAGAAAACGACGGCATGCTGCGGTATGTGGTCGCCGCACACGAATAGGAAGACGTAACTTGATAGACACCAAGCGTTGGCGCTGCTCCTAGACGATCCCGGACGCGCAACCGTAAATTCGCGCTCGTGATGGTCGCGACCGCGCCTGACGGAATTGCGTCAAGATCACTCGTATTGAGTGCAAAGAACGAGTAGTAATACCGGAAGTCCGTTGGATTCACGCCGACCCATAGGACAGCTGAGTGGCAGTTGTTCACTGTCGGGTACGCCTGGTAAACCCAAGTTGCGTCTGTGACCCGGACCGTGGCGCTGCCAGAAGAAACAACGCAAGTTCCCCACCGGCAACTGGAGTCGCAGATACGCGTGCCTGCTCCACACGAGTTAGAACACGGCCCTGAAGAACCAGGGAGACATCCGTCGCCAGCGCCGCAGTCGGCCGGACACGTAGCGCACGTTTCGCCCGAATCGCAACGCCCGTTTCCGCAGGACACCGTGGATTCACACCTTCCTGAAGAATTGCACGTCTCGGATCCCGAGCACGAACCGCAAGAACCTCCGCAGCCATCCGAGCCGCATTCACGGCCGGAGCAGTTGGGGGTGCAACAGTCGCCTGGGGTCCAACGCCAGTCACCGCAGGTTCCGCTTGTTGGTCCGGAACTAATACCCGAAACGCAAACTCCCGTCGACTGGCACCAGCCGCATCCACCTCGCGGCGTACACGCCGAACATGAGGAGCTCGATGAACACGGATCCGTGCCTGGGACACACGTACCCGACGCATTGCACGTCTCGGATCCCGAGCACGAACCGCAAGAACCTCCGCAGCCATCCGAGCCGCATTCACGGCCGGAGCAGTTGGGGGTGCAATCGCATCTACCCGACGCATTGCACGTCTCGGATCCCGAGCACGTGCCGCAGGAAGTACCGCAGACCGGATCAGGTCCGCACTCACGGCCGGTGCAATCGCGATCTGCCGGACAGTTCGGCGCAGTCGTATCGCAGACCCCGCCAGGAGTACATATCTCGGAACCCGAACACGATCCGCACGAGCCACCGCAACCATCCGAGCCACATTCGCGGCCGGTGCAGTTGGGGACGCAGTCACACTCGCAGGTGCCCCAGGCGAGACCGGTGTAATCGCAAATCTGGTAACCGGTCCGTCCGCCGCCGCAGGAGCAATCCTGCGTCGAGCCGGGGTCGCAGATCCTGGCCGTCTCGTCATCATCACCGCACGCGGCGTAGGCGAACATCGTGGCCGCCACGAAGACGGTCAAAAAGAATCCCATGAACTTTCCGATTTTCTCCTTCATCTTCTTTCTCCTCCTCGGCTCGGCTTTCCTTTAGCCGACCAGTTCTGCCGTTATCATATATATATATTATGTCTTAAAAGTCAAGTGGATCTTTGTAAATTTTAAATTAAAACAAAATAAAAAGACCGGCACCTGGCAGAGAATCGTTCTTCACGATTTCTGCCAGATGCCGGTTCGAGCTCATGGTCGCGTTGGACAATCCGCCGGACAGTCGTACAGTCGACAGAGGTTGTCGATGTCCGCCGCCGTTGGTTCTACCGAATAGAACTCGGGCGGAGATGCATCTGTACCCATCACAGAAGGAGCGGAGTCGTTGTGATCCAGACCGAGCGCGTGCCCGAATTCATGGATGGCGGTTCTCTTGACCAACTCTAGATTGAACTGGAAGACAAAGTCCTCCCTTGCCTCCTCTTCGGACAAGCAACGAGAAGGATCGCCCTCTCTGCTGTAAAAACAAATCTGATCGTCCACGGAGCGCAGATACGCCCCCCGCATGATCAGGATGTCGCCGCAGAAGTAACCGGCAAACCCGCCTGTCATCTCAAGGTAGTCTTCGATGTCGGGTGTGGTATCGATCTGGGAAAACGGATAGACCACATCCTTGTGATCGTTCAACTTCGGTCGAGTCCAACCCCCGTCGTGCGGTTCGTAGCCCTGGTCATTGAAGAGGTCCAGGCAGGTCATCCTTTCCCAAATCTCAGCCGCCTCGCGGAGCACCTCGTCTTCCGGGTTGCTCCAGTCAGTCGAAAGACTGAACTCAAACGGCTCGGGATTGCCGAGCTCCATGCCAAGGCAGCCCGTGAGCGCCACGCTCATTGCGCACATTGCGATCGTCGCCTTCATTGTTAACCCCTCCCTTGCCCGCAGTCTTGCGGGACGGCTATTCACAAAAAGTGAAAATTACCTGAAAAAGTTTTAGCAGTAAGGCTTTTTCACCTAATCTCCACCTTTAATTTTACAATTTATAATAACACATTTTTACCCTTTTGTCAATCTCGTTTAAACCAAGAAAAATTTCGCCCTTAATAAAAAGACCGGCACCTGACAGAGAATCGTTCTTCACGATTTCTGCCAGATGCCGGTTCGAGCGCAGTCGACGCTACGGTCGCGACTCGGCGAGCCACTCTCCGTCGCCGCCCGCGGCGGAAGTCCAGGTGCCGACGATCCGAGAGACGCCGCCAATTCTCGGCGGAGTCCACTGCCCCGAAAGACTCAGCCGAACCGAATCGTCCGAGAGGAGATAAACCTCTCCATCGAACGAAACAGTGCCGGTGAATTCCTGGAAGCTGTGTCCCGGGTCGTCGGCGTACCAGTCGTAGCCGACGAGATTTCCTTCCTCGTCCTGGTCGAGGTGCAGCAGGAGACGATCGTAGAGCGTGTTATGCAGCACAAGATCGTAGTCTCCATTCAGGTCGGGGAAAAGCTGAAGCGCAACCGGGGCGCACGCCTCGTCCACCCCCACCACTACGCTCGCCGGAAAATAACCGGGAGCCGTAGCGGCGAAGGTGTGCTCGCCCATCGCGAGTTCCGCCACGCTGCCGACCGCGACGCCGTCCACCGTGACGGAAGCGTTCGTCGCGTTCGTCGTCACTCGCACTTCGCAGGTCTCGAGCGCCACATCGTCCGTACCGTAGTTCTGGTAGCTCCCGTAGCACCCAACCACGAACAGGGAAACGAACACCGCGATCATCGTTGTCTTCATTTGTCAAACTCCTTGTCTCGGCGCTGCCGAGACGGTTCTTCGAAAAGTGAAGATCACCCGAAATTGGCTTGTTTTAAAACAAATCTCGCCTAATCTCCACCTCTAATTTTACAATTTATAATAGCATAATTTTACCTCTTTGTCAACTGTGCCGCCAAATAAAAACCCCGCCTTGGGGCGGGATTTTATTTAAATCACTAAAATTTTTATATCCCACCGTACCAACTCACATTTAGAAAAACCCAAATAACACACTGACCCTCGTTGCATTCACCCAAAGCTTTACCAACAATCGGACCTGGCGCAGTCGCTTTCATGGCGTGGCCAGGGATCAAAGAGGTTGTCAGCAAATCTCCACGATGAATCATACCATTGATATTTGTTACTTTTGTCGGCACGCGGCCAGCGACGGCCAAAAGTTTTCCCTCTCTAATGTCGCCTGTGATAATTAAACTTGGCTTGGTAGAGATAATCCCAAGAACACTTTGATCATAAGGTTTGGTTGCAAGTTTTGCCGAATTATCATTTTGATCATCAATGACAATAACATCACCAGCCTCGCCCTCGCCGCTGTAAGCAACCATTTCCGCTAAGTCAGTATGACCGCCATCAAGCCAGGCCTCTCCGTCAACTTCCAAGCTACCATTGATAAAAAGATCGTTCTGATCTGTAATTTCTCCTCCGCCGGTATGGCCTGCGAGTGCTGGACCAATTGTGTTATAATCAACCGCCGTAATTCCGTCGTTGATTGAAAAACGATAAGCATAAATTCCTCGGCCTCCATTAAAAAATCCTGCCCAACCAGTCACAGAAAGGGTTGAGGCAAAAATACCATAATTGTTTCCGGATCCACTAGCAAGGGCATAAACGCCGTAGGAATCAGCTGCGTTGCCGTCTGCTTTAAAAAATCCTCCCATATTACTTGCTCCAGCTATGGCCGTAGCCGCACCATAAACCGCTATGGCTGTATCGCCAGCCGCGGTGAAATATCCACCAAAATTTTGTACCGCGCCAGTAGCCGGGGCCTCGCCTCTAACACCGTAAACGCTAGCTGCTCCCGAGGCTAAACCGTAAACACCGCTTGTGCCCGCGCCTGTGCCAGCCGCGGTAAAATATCCACCATAGTTTGTAACCGCAGTACTATCGGAAGCAAGCCCATAGACGCCGTAAACAGATGCTGCCCCGCTTGCCTCGGCATAGACTCCTGATGTTCCAGCCCCTGAACCGCGCGCAGTAAAATAACCACCGTAATTTATTTCGGCTCCGGTATTTGTAGCATCACCAAAAACAGCTTGGGCTGTGCCGCCTTGGGCGGAAAAATAACCGCCGTAGTTTGTAACTCCTGCAGTAAGATCTGGGGCATATCCCCTCACACCTATAACGGTTCCAGAACCAGATGCCTCACCATAGACACCGCTTGATAAAGCACCTGTGCCAGCCGCGGTGAAATATCCACCGTAATTAGCCGTGGCAGTCGTATCTGATGCTATACCATAAACTCCATATCCGCCTTGGCCGCTAGCCCGGAAATACCCTCCGTAATTCGCCGCGGCGCTGGTATCATTCGCCCAGCTATAAACTCCATATCCGCCGGGCCCGTATGATATAAAATAGCCACCATAATTTACCCCGGCTGTCCCGGAAGCTACACCTCTAACTCCGTAACCAGTGTCTCCCGCCGCAGTAAAAGATCCCCCCGTATTACTTGTCCCCAAACCGCTCGCAGAAGCTTCTCCATAAACGCCCAACCCCCAATCTCCCGCCGAGGTAAAATAACCGCCATAATTTGCAATCATTGGATTTCCTGACTCTGAAGCCTCACCAAAAACGCCTCGACCTCCGCCACCTGCCGCAGTAAAATATCCACCGTATCTAGTATTGTTAGTTGCATCAGTTGACTGACCATAAACTGCTACAGTGTTCTTTGCCGCCGAACTTGTCACGGAATAAACTCCGTATTTTTTAGCAGTCGTTAAATCTACGGTCCGATCAGTATCCGGGGCGGCCGTACCAATTCCAATATTGTCATTTGTGGAATCAAGAAAAAAAGTATTTGTATCAAAAGTAACATTGCCAGTTAAAACAAAATTCCCGCTTGAATCTGTTACCGGAACAAAAGCAGTTGCGCCTCCAATTTCAGAAGAATCCAGACCATCCATTAAATCCGCGTTAAAAGCATACCCAGCTGCCCCGATTCTTTTTCTCGGCGTCATTTCCGAATCCGCGCCAACAGTTATGCCAAGATAATATGAATCATCATTAAAATCTAAATTTATTGGACAATCACCCGACTCGCCAAGTTGAGTGGAAAAAATACCAAGCGAAGTTGTGACTGATTTTGCCGAAGGATTAAAAGGAGCGCCGCAAGCGTCTGATTCACGCGCGGTCCAAAGGACAACATTGCCCGCGGGGGCATTATAAATCGTAAATTTTATATTATACGCTCCATCAGCCACGGTAATGCCGCCAGAGTCCTCCAGCTTTCCTTGGTAATTTAAAACTTTATAAATTCCCGGCGCGGCAGAAACTGGAGGACTCCATTTTTGCAACAAAGCAAAACCAATAACGCCAAGGCTCGCAATAGCAAAAAATCCCAAGATTAAAACTAACGGGCGCAAAGAATTTTTATTCCTGCCATTTTGTTTATGAGGGTGACTGTTTTGAATTGAATCAAACATACAATTATAAATATTAGGAGATAGATATTCAAAGTTAGGGATCTGCTTCTTTCCCCAACCTCTTCCTTTTTAATTATACCACAAAAATTAAATAATTTTAATCAGTTGATTTATAAAAAATCAATAAATACAACAACTCCTCACCTTGCGGTGGGGAGCTGCTATTATATACGAGTTATGGCCCGTACCCGAAGGCACAACTCGTTTACAATTTTTAATAACCACTACGGCGCTGGCGCTGGCTCACTTGGCGCCGGTTCAGACGGTGCCGGTTCACTTGGGGCAGATTCTACTGGAGGAACTTCTGGAGTTGGCTCAGTTGGCACAGGCTCTGACGGAGCTGGTTCAGAAGGAGGAGTTTCTGGCGCTGGTTCGCTTGGTGGGGGTTCGCTTGGAGCAGACGGCGCTGGTTCGCTTGGCGCGGGTGTTGTTGGCGGATCTTCGTAGCCCTTTCGTCTCGCAATCACAATCCAATCAAAGGCCGCGTCAGAAGTTCCGGCATTCAATTCCGCTACTCGGAAACTATAAGCAGTTTTTTCCGCGACATAGACGCCGTTAGCCGGTTCGGTTAATGTCACAATTATTTTTAGAGCAGTCTCCGCGGAAATATGTTTGATAAACTCTGGGTCAAGTAAACTTAGATCAATCATCTTTGTTCCGTTCTCCAACCGCGAAGATCCGGACAAAGTTAATTCTACTTTATCTGAAGTTACTCCAAACATCTCTTTCTCGCCCGCGTCCTCAGCAATTAATTTTACTTTCAAGATACCATTTTCATCAATGCTCCATTTTTCATCCAACCCAACAATCTTCCCGACATTTAAAATATAATTGCCATTCATATTTAAATCACCAGTAAGTGTGAGCTGTGCCAATTCTCCGACTGGCGTCGTCTCCCCCATAACGTTATACCAAGAGAGATTAACGAAAACTTTCACTAAACCAACACCAGGGCCATCAAAACTTTCAAGCGCTGTTCCAATAATCAAACCCGACTCAGTCGCTTTCATGGCCACGCCAGGCGTCGCGGAAGTTGTTAAAAAGTCGCCAGGCCGAATCGGACCGTTTTCCGCAGAAACTTTTGTCGGCACGCGGCCAGCCAGGGCGATCGGATAACCTTGATCGGCCGAAGGGTCGTCAAAATCAACATTGGCTCCGGCTAAAAATCCCGGCTCAGTAGAAACAATGCCGAGCGCCATATTATTATAAGTAGTGGTTGATTTTTTTACATACTCATTTGTCGCCTCGTCTAACACAACCACGTCTCCAGCCTCAAGCAATTCGTGCGATAAGAACATTTCGGCAAAATCAAACGAGCCTGTCGCCCATCCAGCGGCGTTCGTTCTTATGCGATTGTTACGATAGAAAATGTAAGCATCGGTTTGCGCGCCTGTTGGCGAGGCCGGATAAAATTTCCCGGAAAGACCAAACGCGCCGGCCTGATCAAGATAAGCAACTTCCTGCCCTGCATTATTTAAAACTGCTAATTTGTAATTTGACGCGCTCGCGACAACATTATTAATTTTCATTTCCACATTTTGCGCCGTAGCGCCATCCCAACCAGAACCGCGAAAAGTTAAACCTTTGGAGTTATAACCCTGAATAATTTCTGTCGCTGTTTCTGTTTTATTGAAAGTAAAATCATCATTGAAAAAAGAAATCGTGCCATCAGTAGTAATCGTTCCGCCTGAATGCCATTTTTGATTAACATAAACTTCAATCGTTCCTTGCCCCGGGCCGCTCCATGACGCTAATGCCCGACCAATCACCGAACCGGGTTTTGTGGCTTTCATTGCTACGCCAGGCATTGATGAAGACGTTAACAAATCTCCCGGATTAATTGTGCCATTTTCATCATTAACTTTTGTCAAAGACATTCTACCAATTAAAGTAATAACTCTTTGATCCGGGCCGAGGTCACCATCTGAATCTCCGCCGATAAAAGCTGCCATTGTCGCATCAGTCACGATCCCAACTAATCCTTCTTCATAAGCAGCGGATGATTTTTTAAGTTTACCAGTAACATTGTCAACCACCACCAAATCTCCCAAAGATAAAGATAAATCACTCACATCAAAAACTTCGGCTAAGTCAGCGCCAGCCGATGAATAAGCGCCATCAGCATAAGTCGCACCAGCCATTGACACCCTGAATTCTGCGTCCGGAGTGCCATTAACATCAGAGTTAAAGGCAATAAAATTTCCGCTTGAGGCTGAAGTAACATTCGCGTCAACCTGGATTAAACCAACGCGTCTGGTCGCGGCATCACCCGTAGTGGTAAAACCGGTGTCAGTTGTGGAAACGATTTTTAAAGGGCCGCCGTCGGTGGTTGTGAGATAACTGTCAGCCCAAGTAACTTTTAAAGCAATATTATTTGCGGAGACGGAGGTTGCAGCAACCGTTAAAGTCGGGCCAGAAGCGGCACCGGTCATTTGACTAGCTGAACCGCTGACATACAAACCATAGCCCCCGGTAAAATACCCTGCCCAGCCAGCGGCTGAAGTCACCGCGCCGTAGACTCCATAGTTTGTACCAGAAGCGCCCGTCGCGGACCCGTAAATACCCACTCCGCCACCTGTTCCAGCTGCGGAAAAATATCCGCCATAATTTGCTACCGCGCCCGTGTCAGAAGCCTCACCCCTAACTCCATAACCGGTGTCTCCGGCGGCTTTCCCATAAACGCCGTAATTTGTCACAGCTCCTGTATTCGTAGCTTCAAAATAGCCGCCATAAACAGTACTTGCGGCAGAAGCTACACCATAAACGCCAATGCCCGCCCCGCCCGCGGCGGAGAAATAACCGCCATAATTTTGAACTGCGGCAGTATCAGTAGCCTCACCATAAACACCACGACCGTAATCACTAGCAGATGTAAAATAACCGCCATAAGCTGTTGTTGCTCCAGTAGTTGAGGCTGAGCCGTAAACTGCGCGGCCTGTCGTGCCAGCAGATGTGAAATACCCTCCGTAACTTGTGCCCGCTCCTGCATCTGAAGCAACCCCGTAAACACCATAAACAGTGCTTTTCGCAGTTGCTTCCGCATAAACACCATAACCAGAAGTGCCGGACGAACTAAAATATCCACCATAAGTTGTTGTACCGCTCGCGTTGTAAGCAGAACCCCAAACTGCTCGTCCCGTTTCACCAGACAAAAATCCTGACGTACCATAACCGGTTGTTGCATTACCGCGAACGCCATAACCAGTCGTTGCTTCGCCGTGCACCCCCTCGCCATCAGCACCGGTTCCGTAAATTCCATAACTCGCGCCACCAATATAGCCTGAATGCGTGGCGTCATAATAACCATAAACACCATAACTTCCCGTACCCAATTGTCCATATCTAGTCCCGTCTGTTCCATAAACACCTGCCGAAGCATACCCCAATTGTCCATATCTAGTCCCGTCTGTTCCATAAACACCAATTGTACCGCGGCCATAAACGCCGTAGGTGGAATCCCCTAAATAACCATACTGCGTTGCGCTAACATAACCATAAACACCTACTGAACCTTTCCCATAAACACCATAATTTGTACCCGAAAGGCCAGTTGCTTCGCCATATACCCCATATGCTCCTCCCGTACCCCCTGCTAAAAATTTCCCACCATAATTCGCTGTTGCGCTACTTGCAGAAGCCCAACCAGAAACAGCAATACCTAAATCTCCATCAGCCCGAAAATTCCCGCCGTAGTTTGTGACTGCGCCAGTGGCAGATGCTAATCCATAGACAGCGCTGCCGGAATTACCACTTGCCTGAAAATATCCACCGTAGTTTGTAACCGCGCCTGAGGCTACTGCCGTTCCATAAACACCCCTACCCGAATTACCCGCAGCATAAAAATATCCGCCGTAGTTTTCATAAGCGCCGGCACTTGTTGCTGCGCCTTGGACGCCAATAACATCTGCTGCAGCAGAAGCCAAGCCATAGACACCAACTGCGCCAGAAGCTTGGCCAGAGGTTGAACCATAGACGCCGTAAACAGCGGCATTAGCATTTGCAATACCGCGCACGCCGGCTGTGCCCGCGCCTGCACCATTTGCTTCAAAATAACCGCCGTAGTTTACTGTGGCGCCGATGTACTCAGCGTAACCGTAAACACCGCGACCGGTATATCCTTCTGTTGTAAAATATCCACCATAACTTGTAGCATTATCAACAGCCGACGCTCGCCCCTGAACGCCATAGACTATACCAACAGCCGTGGCTAAGCCATAAACACCACTTGCACCAGTACCCGACCCAAATGCAGCAAAATATCCGCCGTAATTTGCTACTGCGCCAGAACTGGATGCTGCGCCCTGAACGCCAATAACCTCGCTGGCCGCGCCAGAAGCCTCGCCATAGACACCGCTTGCACCAGTATTCGCACTTATAGTAGAACCATAGACGCCATACACTGCGGCCCCTCCGTTTGCAATGCCACGAACACCAGCTGTTCCTGCGCCTGCACCATCTGCTATAAAATAACCACCATAGTTTACAGTGGCAGCAGAATTTGAAGCCTGGCCATAAACGCCCCGGCCAGTTTCACCGTTGGCCGTAAATGCTCCGCCAGTATTTGTGACCGCGCCGCTGTTTGAAGCATAACCAATAACGCCGAAAACCGAGCCGGCGCCAGAAGCTTCGCCATAAGCACCAGCTGCAAAAGTGCCATCTCCGTGCGTCACAAAATAACCTCCATAATTCACTGCGCTAGTAGTGGCCTGGGCCGTTCCATAAACAGCCCTGCCAGTATCGCCAACAGCCATGCCATAAACGCCGTAGTTTGTGTAAGCGCCGGTGGCCGTGGCTTCGCCATAAACGCCGCGTCCCGTATTGCCGGCACCGGTAAACACACCGCCGTAGTTTGTGACTGCGCCAGTGGCTGAAGCAACTCCATGAACACCCAATGCTAAATTTGTTGCGCCACTTGCTTCGCCATAAACCCCGGTTGCTCCAGTTACTGTTCCTGCTGCGGTAAAATATCCGCCATAGTTTGCTACTGCACCAGTATCAGTTGCAGCTCCTTGAACACCATAAACCGAGCCGGCGCCAGAAGCTTCGCCATAGATGCCAGCCGCGGCAGAACCCGTACCTTCCGCCAAAAAATACCCACCGTAGTTCGCTACCGCGCCAGTATTTGTCGCCTGTCCGTAAACGCCAGCTGTGTTGGCAGCTGTGCCGCCGCCGACAAAGTACCCTCCATAATTTGTAGCTGCGGCATTGGAAACCGCCTCGCCATAAACACCACGACCATTTTCACCATTGGCAAAAAACGCGCCGCCGTAATTTATGTAAGCGCCAGTGTTGGTGGCTTTCCCGTAAACTCCGGCAATATTGTCCGCTGTGGCAGTAACTTCACCATACACTCCGGCAGTCAAAGTGCCTGTCCCAGCCGCGGTAAAATATCCGCCGTAATTTGCTACTGCTGTTGCGTCTGTGGCAGTGCCGTAAATACCATATCCACCAGCTGCCGAACTTGTCCCGGTAATCGCGATCGCGCCGGTACCCGAAACTGAAACAACATCGTTGGCCGTTGCCGGAGATAAAGTTGTTCCGCTCCGAGACCAATATCCGATCGCGCCGGAAGTCGGAGCGGTGGAAGTTAAATTTTTTGAAGCGTCAGTGTAGACGGCGGAGGAGGCAGAGAGAGAATCTATTCTCGCCGCGGAAGCGTACAAACCAAGCCCGCCGTCAAAATATCCCGCCCAACCGCTTGAAGAAATGACTTCGCCATAAACACCATAAGTTGTACCCGTACCAGAGTTAGCCCGGCCATAAACTCCATAGCCGCCCGGACCATTTGACCAAAAATAACCGCCGTAATTTATCCCCTCAGTCCCGCTGGCTAAACCCCTAACACCAACGCCCGTATCTCCATCAGCCTGACCGTAAACGCCATAATTTGTAGCAAAGGCTGTGGCCGTAGCCACGCCCTGGACACCGACTCCAAGATTACCAGCCGCGGTAAAATAACCACCATAAAATGGACTAAAACCGCCTGTCGCTGTAGATTCGCCGTAAACACCTGCTGTGCCGCTCCCCGTTCCTGCGGCTATAAAATATCCGCCGTAATTTGCTACTGCTGTTGCGTCTGTGGCAGTGCCGTAAATACCATATCCACCAGCTGCCGAACTTGTCCCGGTAATCGCGATCGCGCCGGTACCCGAAACTGAAACAACATCGTTGGCCGTTGCCGGAGATAAAGTTGTTCCGCTCCGAGACCAATATCCGATCGCGCCGGAAGTCGGAGCGGTGGAAGTTAAATTTTTTGAAGCGTCAGTGTAGACGGCGGAAGAAGCCGTGAGGCCAGTAAACTGAATTGTGCCGCTGGAAATAATGCCCGTTGCCGCGGCGATAGCGCCGGAAGAATTAACCTGAAAAAGGTCGCCACTACCAACAGTAAAAAGCGCAGCGGGAGAAATATCACTGATGCCGACATAACCCCCGTTTGGATTTAATATCAATGGCCGAGTTGTATAACTCGTTCCGGGGTCTAGGGATTGAATGTAACCAATATCATTAGTCGCATCCGTTCCTATAATAAGACCTGTGTCAGTCAAAGTTGAGTCTGTTATTTTAATAGCTCCCGTATTTTCACTGTTATAAGTTGAATCTTTTACTAAATGTAACAAACTAACCGGAGCCGCCGTACCAATGCCAACATCTCCGTCCGCCTGAATAACAAATGGCGTAGTGTCGCCGTCGTTTGTGTCGGCGACCAAGAACGAATCTCCCGAACCGTCATTGACAACCTCTAAAGATGCGTCCGCGGAAGTATCATTAATGCCGACTGGTCCGACAAAGTACGCGGCCCCGGCATTTGAAATTGTCGCGGTCGTGCTCCAATCAGTCGTCTTTTTCATATTCAAATTCGTCCAAGAAACATCCATGTTCTGATTATAATATTTTGGGATAACGGCCAACTGATTCGCCGAACTTTCACGAGTTGGGAACCATTCTAGCTCAGCAATTCTTATGCCCAAACCCGGGTCACCACCACCGGAAAAAGTAAATTTGATCTTTTTAATATAAGTAATTGTCGGTGATGTATTAACAATTAACGGATTTTTATTATTGCTTGCCGTGGTATAAATTGTAGTCCACTCATCCACGAGCGAGACGGAATTATAATGATACATTTCCACCGTAATATTAGTCGGAAAATAAGTGTAATAAAAACTCATCACGAGCATACCATTCTCGTAGGTAAAACTCGGACTTGCCGTATTATCTGTCCATCCCATTTGGGGATTAAAGTCAACTTCCACCGTACCGGTTCCCCCATAAGGAATTATTGCCGCGGAATCATAAAAACTGTCGTATAAAACACTAGTTCCGCCGGAAAAACCAGTAGTTGTGACTGTGTGGCGGCCGGTATTGGAACCAAGCAAACGATTCATTGGAAGACCTATGCCATTTGCGGAACCAATAGAATTTTGATACCAGGGGTTAATGGCGACGTAAGCATTGGTGATTGGACCAAAATTAACGTTCAACCCCGCCACTGTAGCAGTATCGCCAGAAGTTGTTGGGCTTAAAACCGTGCCTGTGCGAGACCAATATCCAAGCGCGCCGGAAGTCGGAGCTGTTGAAGTTAAATTTTTTGAGGCATCAGTGTAAACTGCAGAGGAGGCGGTAAGAGAATTGATGCGAGCTGCAGAGGCATACAAACCAAGCCCGCCGGAAAAATAACCACCCCAGCCGGTAGCGGAAGATGTGGTACCATACACACCGTAATTTACACCTCCACTACCCGTTGCCGAGCCCTGCACGCCAATGCCTGTGTCGCCAGCAGAGGAAAAAGCACCGCCTATGTTTGTAACCGCGCCAGTGGCCGTGGCGACTGCTGAAATACCTCGACCGCTATTTCCCGCGGAAGAAAAATATCCGCCGTAGTTTGTGACTGCGCCGGTGGTTGGGGCTGTGCCTGTTACGCCAACGCCACTACCTCCGTCAGCCCTAAAATAACCTCCTGTATTACCTACTGCGCCGGTAGCCGTAGCGTGACCATAAACACCATACCCGGTATTTCCTGCTGCGTAAAAAAGACCGCCGTAGTTTGTGACTGCGCCGGTAGCAGAAGCAGTACCATAAACGCCGCGGCCACTATTTCCCGCGGAAGAAAAATATCCGCCGTAGTTTGTGACTGCGCCAGTGGCTGAAGCAGTACCATAAACGCCGCGGCCACTATCACCAGCCGTCGCGCCGTAAACACCATAGTTTGTGACTGCGCCGGTGGCGGAAGCTGTTCCGTAAATTGCATAACCGCTATTGTTTGATGTGATAGCATTAACTGCTCTCGTACCCGATGAGGAAACATCAAGAGTGTAAGCCGGCGAAGTTATACCAACACCAACATTTCCTGCGGCGAAAATCGCGGCGTAATTATTTGTCACCGCACCAGAGGCCGTGACATAGAGGCCCACATTTGTTGTCCCCGCGCCGGTGTTTGAAATGTATGCGCCGTAGTCTGTGCCAGTTGTCGCGCCAGAGGCGGCAATGTTTAAAGCCTTGTTGTCCGCACCCGTGGCAGTTGAAGTTAAAGTTAAGAGATCTCCGGAATTACCAGTAACTGCGACAACATCATTCGCCGTCGCCGGAGACAAAGTTGTGCTCGTGCGAGACCAGTATCCGATTGAGCCGGAAGTCGGAGCAGTTGAAGTTAAATTTTTTGAAGCGTCAGTATAGACCGCGGATGAAGCAGAGAGGCCGGAAAAATTTCCACCAGAAAAATACCCCACGCCGTCTTTATCAATATATGCTTTTTCGGTAGTGTTATTTACAAAACTAACAAGTTTCGCCCCGGCAGTGGAAAGAGTATTGTTGGAACCAATTGTTGCACCAACCGCAGTTCCACCGTCGGCAACAGTACCTTTTAAAGTTAATGTTGTTGCGGTTAAAGTTTTGACCGTGTCTACGGCTAATCCTGAAGCACTTACGTTTGCCACCGCTGCTCCGCCAACACCAACATTTATTTGTGTTGCTGAATAGTAAAGCCCCGTATCAAGGTCGCTTGTAAATGTATAGCTCGGAGCGCCGACAGCGCCGTCACTCGCCTTCATCACTCCACCCAAAGTTAAATTTTGCGTCAAAGTTAAATGTCCGCTTCCGTCTGTCACCGGCACAAAAGCGAACGAACCGCCGGCGGCGGAAGTGTTAAGTCCATCCAATAAATCGGCGTTGAAAGCGTAGCCCGAAGCGCCAACTCTTTTTCTTGGTTCCATTTCCGCATCCGATTCCACGGTTAGACCAAGATAATAACTATCACTATTAAAATCTAAATTGATGGCGTTTGAATCGGTTCCACCCGGACAAGAATCGGAATTTGTATCGCCAAGCATTACGGAAAAAACCCCGTTCGCGACCGCGACTGTACGGGCAGTCGGCGTACCGGTCGTCCCACATTCTGTCCAAAGCCGCGACCCACCGGAAGCCGCATCATAAATAGAAAACTTCATTAAGTAATTACCATCCGCCACCGTAATCCCTCCGCTATTTTGTAATTTACCTTGATAGTTTAATTGCTTATTAATCGCCGTAAAAGCTGTTGGCCGGAGTTGTTTCACAACAGAAAGCGTCATTATCCCAATACTTGTTAATGACAAAATACCCAAGACAAACACCAACAGAGTCAAGTTGGTTCCGCCTTGGGATGGTATTCTAATATTCGGTTTTTCTTCTCCTGAACTAAACATATTGGGTACTTTTTGTTTTTGCTTTCTGTTTTAACTTTTTTGTTTTTTGTTTTTCCTATTTCCTATACTTTATCCAACCCCACATCCAACCCTACGGCCGCGCCTTCTTTTCTCCCGCGAAGATCAATCGTCTCAGTCCGTTTCGGCGCAAAGCCAGGCTTGCTGAATGTCACATAATAAGCATTATTGCCAACCAAGAACGAATATCGCCCGCGACCGTCCGTAACTTGAGTTTCCAAAAGCTTATTGTATTCCGTTTCAAAAATTCTTGCCACTGTGAGCCCCACCGGCGCCTTTGTTTGATTTTCGTAAACAATGCCCCAGCTCTTTGGTTTTTTGCTTCTGGCCAAACGTCTAAAAAGTGCGTACAGAAGGCAGTGGCCAGCCAGAACCGCGACCATCCAAAGTTGCGGCGAAATTAAAACCGAAATAGCAGCAGCAAGAATGCCGAGCGGCGCGATGATGTTTTGTGCCTTTCTTCCAAAATGCGCGAGAACAATTTTTTTATCAGGTTTAGCTGTGCCCTCTACCGGATCAATCGGAATGTTCGGCGTCACGAGCGTATTTTTTTCCGTCACCGTAATTTCTTCGCCGTGATAAATATCTAAATATTTAACATCTTCTTTTATATCTTTTACAAAATTGGACGGGAAAGCAAAATTTGGTTTAACAACCTTGATAAAATATTGACCCGGCTGGACAAAGAAAGCAAAACGGCCTTCCTTATCCGTGACGCGAGTTTGGACCAGGCGGTTTGTCACTTTTTCATACAAACGAACTATTGCCAGATCAACCGGCATTTTTGATAAAGAATGATAAACAATGCCCCAACCTTTTCTTCGTTTTGGGAAAAGAAGGAGAAGCGGCTGGGTAAAAATCAATTGTAAAAATGGTAAAAGCGAGCCAAGAGAAATTGCTGTTCCATAACTTACGATCGCGACCGCGGCTACGGTCGGCACGGCAATACTTTCATTATTTTTTTCTACTTCAGGATTGTCCAAAACATCTTTGCGGACAATCTCAGAGGCGTAAATTGTTTTTTCTCCTAAATTTTTCGCAACATTCTGGATATTTTCAGTAATCGGCCCTTCGGGGTTCCAAACTTCGGAAAGCGACGGCGGTTTTATAAGAATTTCTACACTTTGATTAACAACGTTGTTTGCTATTTCAAAAACCGATGTGGTTTGATCACGGTAGTCGTCCTTTTGGACAAGTAAATAATATCGCCCCGGCGGAACCAGGAAAGCGAACTGACCAGAAGCGTCCGTTATTTGTGGATTGATTTGATGATAAGGAGTGGCATCCCAAACTCTGGAACCCGCCGTGCTCTCATAAAGCGTCACCTTGGCGCCGGACAATTTATTTGCTGCTGTTCCCTGCCAAATAAAACCGCGCGACAAAAGCGAAAGCGTTCCAAGAATTCTGTCATGAGAGCCATCTTTATAATCAACTAAAATCACGCTTGATAATTTTCCCGCAGTAGAGGGCGTTTGGATTGTCGTTTGCCGTGCGTCGGAAATTTCATTATAACCCAAAAGGTAAGAAAAACTATTTAAGGTTAAAACTATTCTTTCCACCTCTCGAGGAAATTTATTTTCTGAAATAGAAATTATAAGTGGTGAATTTTGTAAAGTCGTAAGCTCATCATTTCTATTTGGATAAATTTGAAGGGTTCCGTCGGCAATATAAAATGAAAAATCTCCAAGATTTAACCTCTGTGACTCCGGAACGGTCGGCTCTTCAGTAATTTCTTCTGGCAAAACAGGCTCGGCCGTGCAAGTGGCTGGTGAAATACACCCAAGCGCTTCGCAAGACGGCGGCTCGGGCGGTGGGGCAGCTGGCTGATTAAAAATATAGCGATAAGGCGTCATCCTATTTCCGGATAAATCTGCCGCGTTTATTTCCACAAGTACTGGCACACCCGGAGTAAAATCTGTGTCCGGATTTATCGCCACGGCGTATGACTCCGGAGTCCCGACAAAAGAAAATCTATTTATTCCTCCTCGCGTGTAAATTATACCATCCACGTTTACCGTTAAACTATCCAAATCAACTCCTGACTGACTGTCACGAATATCAAAAATAACATTTGTATCAAGGGGTACGTCGCGTTCGTCCGGCGTTGGATCGGGGTTTAACACGCTCGGTGGCGTAACATCAGCCACGCAAGAACCGCCGCTAAAGGTGTAAGAACCATTTGTCACGCCGGTCAAAAGATCGTCACTTGTCAAATATTCGGCAATGTTACTATCAATCGTGCTGCCGGCAACATATTCTACGGTCAACGCAGTGCCAACCGCACCTGCTCTCGGACGAAAAATAATTGTGCCAAAAGTGGCTCTGCCCGTGAGTTGTTCTAAAAAAGAAAATCCCGTCAGGCGGATCAACCCTTCCCCCGGCAAAACAATATTATCAGCATAGGCTTCGTAAGCGTTGCCATTTCTTATTTGGATTCCGCTTGCTGATGGATTAGCGTCGCGGATTTCAATTTGCGCGGGATTATAACGAATTAAAATATTAGCGGCGTCAGAGGTTTCTCCTGCGGTATCTATTTCAATATTCACCGCCGAATCACAACCAATAATAAACCCCGTGGAAGCCGGAGACAATTCAAAACGAGCGGCGAGCGCAAAATGGCCGAGAAGAAAACTAAATCCGATTGCGGCGATTGTACAAATTATCCTCCTCATACAATATATAGATACTTAATTAATTGTCCCCTACTCTCATCAGGTTCGCCAACAAAATATTAATGTCCAAAGAGTTGACGCCAGTATCACGATTTAAATCAGTAACTTCGTTTCCCGTGGATAGCGCACCTAAAAGGGTGGAAATATCCAGGGCGTTTACCATATTATCAGATGAACGATGAACATCTCCGGCTAAAAGATAAAAAATATTTCCTAAGGTAAAGTCCACTGAATTTACGCCGTTAGAAAGCGGTATGTCGCGCAAAATTTTTCGTAAATGAGATAGACCTTTAAAACCTATGTCATAATTTCCGCCGGAAATTGAAGTAAACTGAACCGCGCCCTGCCCAAGAGAAGAAGTTGTAACCGATCCTTCATCTGCGATAGTTCCGGTTATTGGTTCCCTTAAATCAACCAAACCTATTGTTGACCAATTCCCGCTCCGCGGCCATCTTTTTTCCGGCCAAGCTTTAATGTCCAAAGTAATCTCAACTGAAATTGTTGCTTCTGCCATTGCTCCTGAAGCAAAATTTCCGGCCGCGTCATAAGCAAAAGCTGTATAATAAATTGGCTGATTATAATTTGCGGAAGTAATACCAGTATCTTCAAATGAAGTAGCCACCCCATCAAAGACTATTTCGCCCTCAGCCGGATTTGTTGGATAAGTTGTAAAACTTCGTTTTATCAAAACTCCGCCAAAGTCTGGGTCAGTTGGATTAACCCAGTTCAAAAGAATTGTTAAATCCGCGGTTGGGACCGCCGTGAAATCCGTAACATTAGCTGGAGGGACGGCGTCCGGCAAAGTGGTAAAAATCTGATCACCCGAAGTTGCCGTGTTTCCGGACCCGTCAGATGAAGAAACTTCAAAATGATAAAGCGTGCTGCGAGTCAGAGAAATTAAATTGATGCTGTGTGTTGTTACTAAATCGGCAGAAAAAATATTTCCCGTGGTATACGCTCCGGTTAGCCCATATCTCACGCGAGAAGTAGACCGTTCATTCGTTTCCCAGGTCACAGTTGCCGACGTTTCAGTAATATTGATAACTCTGATATTTGAAATAATGGGAGGATCCGAGTCGGGTGGGGCTAAAGTCGTAAAAGTATCATCGCCGGAAACCGCCGCGTTGCCGGAGGAATCGGCCGAAGTCACGCGAAAATGATAAGTGGTATTCCCTAAAAGCCCGGAAATAACCAAACTATGAGAAGTAGCAAAATCGGTGGAGCTTACTTCGCCTAATTCATATGAGTCGGTTAAACCATATTCTACCTTTGAATTTGCCGGTTCGTCTGTTGTCCAAATTATAGTCGCTCCAGTCTCTGTGATATTTATAACTTGAATGTCAGAAATTATGGGAGCAGTTATGTCTGAACCTGAAAGAGTTTGGAAAATGTCATCGGCCGTGGTAGTCGTGGCGCCTTCCGCGTCGGCCGTCACTATTTGGAAATGATAAATTGAATCTGCGGTTAATCCTGATAAATCAACTCTATGGCTCGTTACCAACCCGCCGCCATCGCCGGTTTCCGTAGATCCATAACTGTCAGACAAGCCATAATTCACTCTTGAAGTAGCGGGCTCGTTAGTATCCCAAAGAACAGAGGCTGAAGTTTGTAAAATATTTACAACTCTAATATTTGAAACAATCGGCGGCGTAGCGCCAGTACCCGGCGCGCCTCCTCCGGTCGGCGCGTTAACATTCGCGCCAATGCCGATCTGGTCATTTGTAACAATGGCCACGGCAATATTGCTTGAATCCCCAAAAGTTCCGCCAATATGAACTACGTGACTTCCAATACTCGCTGGATTTGTAATTTGGCTAACACCTCCTGTCGCGTTTGTACCAATCAAAATTTGGACGCAAGATGCAGCAACAATTTCTCCAGCTGCGGCATCAGTTGGCGCAGTTAAAGTAACTATCTGGCCTGCAGCCACTGCCCCCCAAATTGGACTTAGCCCCGGAGCGGCCGCTAAAGTTTTTGAAATTTCATAAACACCGTCGCAAGCCGCGTCAACATTCAAATCCATGTCGCCGAAAGCAATCGTCCCAAGATTAAAACCTGCCGGAAAAGTAATCGTGACTGTGTCTGTTGGGGCGTCAACGCCGGTCGGAGTCGCGAATCTAATATCATGATTCGCGGCTGTGCTAATTTTTAACCGGCTCAACGTATCGCTCACTGAAGAAAGCTGGCTGGCGACCGATTGATTATTAAATATGGTAAAAAGGCTAGTTAAAACAAAAACCGCGATTAAAATTACGACGCCTTTTCTTTTGATTATTTTTTTCATGCGCCTCCTTCTAGATTCAAAACTCAAAAGACAAACGTCAAAAAATTAAAAGTGAAACTTTAAAATTCAAATTTTGACTTTTGATTTTTGTTTTTTGTTTTTTGAAAATTCAACGAACTCGTTTTGTCCTCCGAAAAATCAGAGGACATCAATGAAATAATTGAATTACTCTTCAATTTTTTGATCTTCAATTTTCTGATTATCTTCTGGTTTATTTTGCTGGCTATATTTTTTGATAAGCCACTTATTATAACTTTTGATGCCTAAAACAACGAGAAGAATAATGATCAGAGCTATGGCCAGATAGAAAAGTGTTACGCGCCATGGAAAAACCCAAAAGACAAGCGATGCCGTGGTTTCTTGTCCGTCTATCCCGTAATCCAAAATGAGAGTTGCTGTATATTTACCCCAAGCAAAATTTTCTCTTTCTTTTTGCCACTCGGACGCGCCGCGAGGAACTTCTGTTTTCTGCCAAGTCGCGTCAAATTTTCTAATTGACTCTGGAAGGACATTTGATAAATCTCCGTTCACCGGAAGAGATGTAACTTTTCTCCCCAATAAATTACTAATTTCAATCGCGCCGACTGGTTTTAAGTGAACATTGCCCAAATTTTCAAAACGAAAAGAAAAATTCGCGGGCAAATAATTATAAGAGGATCTGTCTGCCGTGAAACTGACTAATCTGCCCGTCTCAGTAATGTCCCCCGCGACTCTGACTAAAATTAATGTTCCGGTTTTAATGGTAACGCCAACGCCGCTTCCTTGAAGCGTGGTCGAGCCGCCCGGTGTCCAAAGAATTCCGGCGTAGTGGCCACCAGGTTCCGCATTGAGGGGAACGGCGATGCTAAATAAAATATCTTTTCTTTCATCGGCCGCCAAGGAAACCGTAGATTCATCAAGCTTTAGCCAAGTCGCCAAATCAGTCGATTCTTCAGGAGGAAGAAAGGCTGGCGCTCCAGTTTCATTCAACGCCTTAAAACTTTGTACTGCGCCAGTCAAAGTCTGCGCTTCCCTTGTTTCGTTATACAATTTAATGGTGTCAACAATCGTGTCTCCTGGCCGCGCGTCAAATTCAATGATTGGCGGGGAAACCGTTATGGCAGATACGGAAATCGGCGCTAACGCAAAAATTAAAGCGGCAAGCGAACTCACGAAAAAAATTTTTTTCATATCTTCCCCCTAACAGGTCGAGAATAAAATTATCGCGACTTGTTTGTTATTTTAAAAAATAATTTAAAGTTAAAAGGTTCCGGTGGAAATAAATGTCGTTGTGGCCGTATAAGAACCGGCAACGGTTGTTGCCGCGATAGACGCGGCAAAACATGCTGTTGTCGCGTCAGAGGAAACCGGACCAGAAGCCGTTGCCATCGAAGCTGGCGTATTGTCTCCGATTGTATCAATTGATTCCGCGTCTGCCACGATAGTGCCGTCAGCTCCAGCACAATCTGATTCAGTAACTATGTCAACACCCGTATCACTCGTGCCAATTCCAAATTCTTCTGAACCAGCGTTAACCTCTATGCCGGTGGCATTATCAATATTATCTGTTAAATTAGAGTGAATCAATTCAGCGCCCGTAGCTGTTCCTACTACTGTGGTGGTGTAGCCGCCAACAGCATTAGTGCTTGTAGTCAAAGTTACGCTGCAAGTCTGGACATTTGCGGTTGAAAGAGTCCCCAGGGCGCAAGAGTTGGAAGAAATTTCAAAAGTAAAAGTCGCGTTAACTGTGGCTGTTACTGTTACTTGATCATCTGAAATTATTGAGAGAGCCAAAGAGCCTGCATCAATCTCTGCGTCGGCTGCCGTAGTTGTGGCTAAAGTCATTAGCTTATCGTTCCCGGCCGTGGAGTTTGTCACTTGTTGATCGCCGGCTTCTCCTGCCGTCGCGTTGGTTCCCACTTCAATCAAAACGCATCTATCGGCAGTAATTGTATCCGAGTCAGAAACAAAAGTGAGAACTTGCCCGCCAACAGTCGCGCCCCAAGTTGCCCCCGAAGCTGCCGCTGCTAAAGTTTTGTCCGTAAAGGATGCCGTGGAGCAATTGTTACTGTCACCCACAGCCAAATCCACATCCGTGTAATCTACTGAACCCATGGCAAACCCCGTGGGAAAAGTGACTTTTATTTTTTGTCCAGCCCCTACGCCAGTAAGTTGAACAAACTTAATAGTATGATTTGCAGCCGTACTGGCTTTTAGACGAGTCAGTGTGTCCGTGATACTCGTCATAGCCGCGGCATGCACTGACAAAAGCGGAAAAGCGGCGAACAAAATCATACTCACCGCGGTGATTTGAACAATTTTTTTATGGACACTTCTGTTCTTCATATTTTTAGGATCTGCTGAACAGATCGTTAATAAATAACTTTTTTATAAATAATTTTTTAAAATCTTCCTGTGGAAATCAATGTGACTGAATGGGCATAGGCTCCGGCCGCTGTCATCGAGGAAATTGCTGCTTTAAAAGTAACTGTCACTGTGCTTCCATTTACCCAACTGCTATATAATGCGACTGCTTGTGGAGAAATTGTAATAGCCGTGTCTGCTCCGTTCATCTGTCCCGCCGCGCCAGACGTTCTAACCCCATATTCTTCTGCGCCGGGAGAAACTGTTCCGTCTGCCACATCATCAATATCCGCCCCGCCTACAGTTTTTAAATTTTCTTCCTCATGAATTGTTGTGACATATCCATTCACAGCATTAGTTGTAGTTGTGATAGTGATGCTATCTGAAGAAACGGCGTTTGTGGTCAACGTACCAAAATCAATTGAAGTTTTAGAAATATCAAAAGTCATTTTGGGGTCTGCTTCTGCCTGACGAAACCCTATTAAGCCAGCGTAGCTAGTACTTGTTATTTTTCCTGTGCCAATTTCCCCCAAGGTATCTTGAATTTTATAACTTGCCGAAAAGGAAGTTTCTTCTCCGCCAAAATTTAGAGAATCCATCCAGTTAATGTAACTTTCAGAATTCATTAATGCCAAGCTAAGAGGCGCTCTCCAAAAAGCAACAAGAGAAATAAAAACAAGAGTGATTATAATGACTTTTATGAAAATTTTTTTCATAAACAACGTCGATCACCTATTTCAAGGTAAAGCCTAAGACTAAAATTTCTGTTCCAAGGGTACAAGTACCTTCTGAGGGCACAAAGTACACCTCCCACACAAATTGGCGTGGGGCAAGGGTACTTAGGTACTAATTGGGAAAGAAACCTTAATCTCTACTTCCCTTAATATTAAATTGTTTAGATAATTATATAGATAAAAGAACCGGGTTGCTTTTCTAAATTAATTATCTTATTTACATTATTATTATACCATTATTTTTTAAAAAAGTCAATTACAAATGTGAACAAATTTTAGTTCAAGGGATATGTGTAAATTAATATATACACAATGTTAAGATTATTATTTACTTTTTAATCATACTAACTACTGCGTCCCTCGGGGATCACCCCATCCTTACAACACCAATACTCGTCTATTTCCTCCTACACCAATAAATTTCTCAGCAGTTATCCACAAAAATTAATTTCCGTCACTCATTTTATGATAAAATTAAAAAACATAATAAATTAATTTTTAATGAATTATGCTTTCACTCGATTTTATTGCTGGTCTAATTGTTGGAGAGGGTTCTTTTATGTGGGTAAAACAAAATAATCAAGAAGTTCCCGTTTTCCAATTAAAAATGCACGCCTCGGATAAAGATCTGGTTAAAATGGTTCGTGATGGATTAAATTTAAAGGAAAACAATACATATCTATAATCATCAAAATCGTCATTATGCCCTACTTTTGGTTAGAAAAAGAAAAACGATAAATGAAAAAATTATCCCATTGCTTGAAGGCCGTCTTTTTGGCATGAAAAAAATTCAATTTGAAGATTGGAAGAAAAAATTTGAACAGCGAGAAGAAAACTGGTTATATGGGTTTCTCTAAAAGTGTTTCACCGGGCAACAAAATGTTTAGCGTGAAACATTTTTAAAAAACGCCCTTTATTTTAGGGCGTTTTTTCGTTTTTTTGATAATATTTTTTTGCTTTTGGCCAGATCCATAAATCTATTGAAGCTTGCCCTGAACTAAATTTTCTTTTCCAAATCTTTATATCTACTTGTTCGTTTCTACCATCAGGAAATTCCATTTCATCTCTCCAAAAAACATTTTCTTCTTCCAAGCTAATCCCCTTCTTCTGCTTTTGTTAAGATTTCAGAAATCTTTGGCTATTTTCCCTAAATCGCTCCAAGGAGATTTACCCCAGGGAGAATCGAACTCCCGCCTCCGCAATAGCCAGTATCAATAATTTAGGTGGACCCAGGGAGAATCGAACTCCCGCCTCCGCAATGCGAATGCGGCGTAATACCACTTTACTATGAGCCCAGGTCCACCCAAATCATTGATTTTTTAAAAAAACGTTAAATATTTAAAATAAATGCCTATTTTTTATAAATTTAATTTTAGATAAGCTGCCGTGCAGCCGTAATACCGCTTTACTATAGGTGCACAAAAATTAAAAAACACTTGCCTTAAAGACGTTTTACATGCCCCCGGAGGGAATTGAACCCCCATCTCACCCTTAGGACGGGTTTGCTCTATCCGTTGAGCTACGGGGACAGGGGATAGTATTTTTATAGATATAGAAATATTTTCTTATTTTTCCCTAAAATAAAAAGAAATCAAGTGTCGTAAAATATAAATGCTCGCTTTTTCCTCTTTTTCACCTTAATCTTATAATAATTACTACAAATATTTTCTTATTCTTAAAATAAGCTCTTTACGACTATGCTTATTTTCTGATATAATCTTAATAAAGAATTAACGAAAAGTCAAAATGGAGATTTATTTATTTATCGCTGCCGCCATAATTATTGCCGCCCTGGCAACTATTTTTTATTTCCTTAATCGAAAAATTAAAGAATTAAAAGAAGGGAGTCGCAATGACCAATCTCTCATCCTTCTCCAAAATCAAATCAGTGAACTAACCAAGGCAGTAGACGCTAAACTTACTGAAAGTCACCGGGCCGTTCAAACCCAATTTGGCGAGAGCAGTAAAATTATTAAAGATGTCACGGAAAAATTAACTAAACTTGATGAGACTGGAAAGCAAATCGTGAATTTTGCCGGACAACTTCAGAGCCTTGAGGATATTTTAAAAAATCCAAAACAGCGAGGAATTCTCGGCGAATATTATTTAGAAACAGTTTTAAAAAATGTTCTTCCACCAACCGCGTATCAAATGCAGCATAAATTTAAAGACGGAGAAATAGTTGATGCTGTCATTTTTTTAGGCGAACAGATTATCCCAATTGATTCAAAATTCAGCTTGGAAAACTATAATAGAATTGTTGAAGAACGCGATCCAAATGAGCGAGAAAAATTAGAAAAACTTTTCAAGCAAGATCTCAAAAACCGAATTGACGAAACCGCTAAATACGTACGGACAGAAGAAGGGACTGTTGAATACGCGTTTATGTTTATCCCTGCGGAAGCAATTTATTATGATCTTCTAGTAAATCAAATTGGCGCGGTAAAAATTAACACTCGCGATCTCGTTGAATATGCTAATCGCGAAAAGCACGTGATTATTGTTTCGCCAACCACCTTTCATGTTTACCTCCAACTCTTCGCCGAAGGTCTGCGTCGAATGAAAATCAGCGAATCGGTAAAAGATATTATCAAAAGAGTAGGGGATTTAGGAAAACATTTAAATGCCTACGATGAATATTTTATAAAACTCGGCAATCATCTTGGCACTACAGTTGGCGCTTATAATACCGCTTCTACGGAATTAAAAAAAATTGATAAAGATGTTATTAAAATTGCTGGTGGCGAAAGTCAGATAGAGCCGCTTCTAATTGAAAAACCTAAAATTGAGTAGTCAGTAAAGCATTGACAAAAAATAGCCATTTGGTAAAATAACACTACTAATTATTTGATAAATCAATATTCTCTCAGACATTTTACATTTTGCACTTTGCATTTTAAATTTGACTGAGTGAAACAAAGGAACATGCCGATTAAGAAAGCAAGTTTTAAAGACTTAAGACAAAGCAAAAAAAGGATGGCTCGCAATTTAAAAATAAAAAACATCCTAAAAAAAACTACTAAAGAGGGGCGCAGATTGATTGAGGCAAAAAAAGCGGAGGAAGCCCAAAAAATAATTAAACAATCAATCAAGGAGATAGATCGAGCAATCTCGAAAGGTATTATCAAAAAAAACACCGGAGCCAGAAAAAAATCTAGGCTCATGAAAAAACTTAATACGCTCTTAAAAAAGTAAAAAATATTAAATAAAAAACCGCCCCAATGACTCGGGGCGGTTTTAAATTATTTACGACTAACTTCTATTTTTTCATAACTAAAAACATCCCAAAACAAATAGCGAAAATCCCCGCTATTCTAATTGCCGTGATTTGCTCTTTGAAAAAATACCAACCAAAAAATACCGTGGCAATGTACATCAAGCTAGTAGTGAAGGGAACAACAAAAGTGAGTTCACCTTGATTTAGAGCCTTGACCCACAGAAAAAATCCGACCACATAAAGCAACCCTCCTAACCATAAATTTTTGTTAAAAAGAGTGGACCACTCCAACCAACTGATAATGCTTGCCTTTTTAATAAAAATTTGCGCCGAAGCGTTTAGAAGAGCAATGAAGGCTAACTCCAAAAAGAAAAAAACTGTCATACGGCTATTAAAATTTACTAATAAATAAAAGTTTTATTCTATATTTATTTTATTACGTTAAACAAACTTCGGCAATAAATAACTCCAAGAACGCCCGGGGATTGAAATTTCCTCTTTTCATTTTCCTGTCAATGGCCAGCAACTTACCATATATTTTTTTTAATTCCGGCAGAGAAAAATTTTTTATTTGGTAAAGAGTTTTTTGAACAACGTATGGGTGGAGTCCTAGTTCCAGAGAAATTTTTTGTTTTACGCCAGGATCTCCCGCGGAAAGAAAAGGGAAGTCAAGGGCAACTAATTCTTTTATTTGTAATAAAATTCTGAACTGTCTCACAAGCATCGCAAAAATATATCCCTCTCCGAGGCCGGCTTCTATTTGTTCGTTTAAAATTTTGAAAACTAATCTTTTATTTTTAGTACCAAGAGCGTCAGTTAAAGAAAAAATATTTTCATCAAACTTTCCTTTGACAAAAAGCTCGACATCTGCGACAGTGATTAGACCATTTTTTTCTTTCCTTTGCCCAACATAAGCAGCCAATTTATCAAGTTCGCTGCTCATTTGCCAGAGGTCAGAACCGACCAAACCAATAAGCGCCTCCGCGGCTCGTGCATCAATTTTTAAATTTTTTTCCGCCACCGCCTCGGCAATCCATTTCCGCAATTTTGGCGCGTCGAGCAAATCAAACCTCTCCGCCTGTTTCGGCTTGGCCAAAAATTTAAAAATCGCCGTTCTTTCGTCGGGTTTTTTATCCTCCCAAAAAATGACAACCGTTCCGTCAGAAATTCTTTTTTCTTTTAAGAAAGCAACTACCTCATCAAATTTTTGGCCGCGTTTTTTTAAAAAATTTTCAACGACTACTAATTTTTTATCATATAAAAAAGGTGCTGCTAAAATTTCTTTTTCTATATTCTTCCACAAATTTTTCTCTCCATCTATTCTAATAAAATTAACGCGGCTCTTGTCGGCTTTTTTAAATTTTTCTTCAATCTGCTTCAATTTTTTGCGCGAACGATAATTGTCTTCACCGTAAAGAAAAAAAATCATACTTTATATTTTATATTTTTTCATCTCACCCCAATTTTCTCCGACTTCAATTTGAGAAGTAAGCGGCACTTTAAGTTTTACCGCCTCCGCCATAGTTTCTTTAACAAAATTCGCGACCTTTTTTATATCAGAAGAGGCAACTTCAAAAACTAATTCATCATGAACTTGTAAAATCATTTTTGAGGTAGGGCTAATTTTCGGCAGTCCCGCGGCGATTTTAATCATTGCCAATTTCATAATATCCGCAGCCGTGCCTTGGACAGGCATATTAATAGCCATCCGTTCGGCTTCGGCGGCAATCTGGGGAACAGGGGAATAAATTTCCGGCAAATATCGGCGGCGGCCGAAAAGTGTTTCCACATATCCTAAGTCGCGAGCCTTTTGGCGCGTCTCTTCCAAAAAATTTCTGACGCCTTCATAAACAGTAAAATATTTGCCAATAAACTGTTTTGCTTCATCAATCGTTATTCCGGCGCCAGAAGCGAGCGCTCGGGCGCCCATACCATAAGTTACGCCAAAATTAATGGTTTTCGCCGCCTGCCGTAATTGGGGCGTCACTTTTTCCGGAGAAACATTCCAAATCTGCGAAGCGGTCTCCTGATGAATGTCGGCTCCGGCCCGAAAAGATTTAATCATATTTTTGTCATCAGCAAGCGAGGCAATTACCCGCAAATCAATATGGGAATAATCTGCGGCTAGAATTTTAAAACCGCGAGGCGCGACAAAAGCCTTTCTGACCGCTTCCGCCAACTCACCCTTGGCGGGAATATTTTGTAAATTTGGGTTTGAGGAAGAAAGGCGACCGGTCGCGGTAATTGTTTGATTAAAGCTAGTATGAATTCTACCGGTCTTGGGATTTATAAGTTTTGGTAGCGCTTGCAGATATGTGGAATTTAATTTTGCCAATTCGCGATATTCCAAAATTAAATCAATGACGGGATGCGCTCCCTTTAACTTTTGCAGTTCACTAGCGGCTGTGGAAATTCCGGTTTTTCCGCGGGAAAGTCCAGCCGTCTGAATTTTTAATTTTTGGAAAAGAACTTCCCGAAGCTGGATAGGGGAGTCAAGGTTAAATTTTATCTTGGTTAACTTAAAAATTTTTTCCGAAATTCTTGATAACTCCTTCTCTGCTTTTTTAGAATATTTCTTTAGAATTGCCGCATCAATTTTTACTCCGTCAGTTTCCATTTGGGCCAAAACCGGAAGCAAAGGCATTTCCAGATTTTCAAAAAGTTTTAAAAGATTATTTTCTCTTAACTCTTCTTTAAAAATTTTGACCAAACGCCAAATCGCTTCTGTCCGTTCACCAGAGTAGGCAGCTATTTTTTCCCGACCCACTTCTTCGAGATTTTTCCCCCCTTTTCCCTTACCGATTGATTCTTCAATTGTTGTTATTTTTTCTCCAACTTTCGCCGAAGTTAGATCGGAAAGTTCATAGGTTTTAGCGCCGGGATTTAAAAGATAAGCGGCGATCATTGTGTCAAAACTCGCGGCCGCGAGTTGAATTTCCTTTTCATATAAGACCTCTATGCCGCGTTTCAAATCATGGCCGTATTTAAAAATCTTTGAATTTTCAAAAATAGATTTAAAATTTAAAATTTCTGATTTAGAGCAAGGGATGTAAAAAGATTTTCCTTCTTCAAAACAAAAACTTACACCAAAAATTTTCGAAATGGAAGGGGACTGCCCCTCTGTTTCAATATTAAAAACAAAAGCTCTTTGTTGAGCGAGCTTTTTTGCGAAATCTTCTATTTTTTTCTGGCTATCAATTATTTCTACCTTGATCATATTAACCGCAGTGAAGACGATTTAATTTTCATAATAAATTACTCTGCGCGCCACCGGCTAATTCATCAACTTTTTTAAGAAGTGACATAAAACCCAAATCTTTAAAAATTTTCGCCACTGAGCCCGGATCAATTTTTATTTTGCAGTCTCCAAGATAAAAATCTACCGGCGCATCTGAAACTAGTGTCACCAACTTTTTACCTAAAAAAACATTATCTTTTTCTTTTTTCAAAATTTCTATTAATCGCGGTTTGAACTTTTCCAAGCGAGTATCATTTTTTTCTATAGCTTCATACATTTTCTCAATTGACCCAAATTCTTTGATGAGCGCGGCCGCGCCGACATCGCCAATACCCTTCGCGCCGGGAATATTATCCGACGGGTCACCGCGCATCGCCTTAAAATCATTTAATTGATCTGGTCTAAGCTCATATTTTTTCAAAACCGCACCTTCATCATAAATAACCGTATCCGTGATACCTTTGCGCAAAGCGTAAACTTTTGTATTGTCATCTACCAACTGCAATGTGTCCATATCGCCCGTAACGACAATTGACTCCACGTCAGGTTTGTTAACTTCTTTATTTTTACAAATCGTGGCAATCACGTCATCGGCCTCAAAACGTTCTTTCTCATAAATCGGCATCCCAAACGCCGTGACAATTTTTTTAATAATTGGAATTTGAGCATAAAGTTCATCTGGTTGCTTCACGCGGGTAGCTTTATATTCAGTATACATTTCGTGGCGGAAGGTTTTTTCTTTCCTGTCAAAAGTTACGGCCGCATATTTTGGTTGGATATCTTTCAACGCCTTCATCAAAATCAAAGTGAAGCCATACGCGGCATTTACCATTTCGCCAGTTGGCGTTGTGAGCGGCGGCAAGGCATGCCAGGCGCGATGAAGAATCGCATTGCCGTCAATAATAATAAATTTATTTGCCATGAATCAAAACTAAAAATTCCAATAAAACCTGGAGGCCACGGCCGGAATTGAACCGGCGCATAGGAGTTTTGCAGACTCCTGCCTTACCACTTGGCTACGTGGCCAGGGATCCCTCGATATTGCTCGGGATGAAAGTGCCGGATAAATTACCCGGCACTTTCAATTTAACAAAAAAGGCTGCCTTTGGCAACCCTTTTTATATTTCTTCTTTATTTTTCGTCTTAGTAAATTTCCATTTTAAGAGTTCTAACGCCGAATTGCTTGGCTGCTTCACGAGTTTCCATCCAGATGTCAGCGCGGTAAGTATAGCGTTGATTCATCCGATCTTCAACTACATAAACCTTATCCCCTGAGTAATCCGGAAAACGAACTTTTGTGCCAAAGCGTAAAAAGTTCGCAGCTAAAGTTCCGTCATGAACCCAGGTACCATTAGCCGTGATAAATGGGGAGTCGTCAGTCTGATCAGGAGTACTGGAGTAAGCAGTCACAGTAACATAAATTACCTTTACAGGCTCCTTATCCTCGGCACGCACGAGATGACCCGGTTCGTCTTTTGAAGCCATTTCTTCCAAAAAAGACTCACCGGCCATGGCGGTAAAAGAAGGAACCAAGCTATCGGCCGCTGTGGCCTTAGGAAACATCAAATCGGCAAAAATGGCTAAAATAACAGCAAAATGCACTACATTTGGCTTTTGCTTCTTTGATTTCATAATTTTGGATAATTTTTTCATTTTTGTTTTAGTTTTAAAAAATCCCTCATTTTGGGGACTTTTTAATATACCATATTTTGGCTATTCTGTCAACCCCTTCACCCTCACTCCCTCATACTGGCAAATCATCTCAGATTTGGAGATCTGCCTTTAATAAATTTCTAAAAATATCAGGGCGGCTAACAATACCAATTAATTTTTTATTTTTTACAACGGGCAGGCGATGAATTTTAGTAGTGAGCATTATTGATCCCGCTTCCAAAATTTCTGCGTCGGGATCAATGGAAATAATTTTTTTAATCATTAATTTTTCTACCATTATTCCTCGCTTGGCCTCTACGCGATGTTTAATTTTTTCTTTGCCAAGCCAAAGGCGGACGTCTTTTAAAATATCCCTTACGTCTGGATACAATGCTCTGAATAAATCTTTTTCTGAAAGCATACCTACTAATTTTCCTCGCCCATCAACGACTGGCGCGCCGCTAATATTATTTTTAACGAAAATTTGAGCCGCTTCAATTAAAGTCTGCTCCCTTTTAACTGTGATAACTTTTTTAACCATTACATTTTTTATTTTCATATTTTATTCAATATCTAAAAATCTCATTAAATAGACTATGACCACCCCCAAAATGAACATCGCTAACGTACCAATTGATTCTTTAATCTTGGTAGTTTTTCTAATTTCAGGAAGAAGATCAGAAGCACCTATATAAATAAAGCCACCAGCCGCGAAGGGAATCAACACATTGACAAAACTTTCCGAGGCATTGGCCAAAAAATAACCAATAATTCCGCCTGCCACTGCCGTGACGGCACTCAAAAAATTCATAAGAAGAGCTTTTTTCTTTTGAAAACCGGAATAAAGAAGCGTACCAAAATCGCCGATTTCTTGAGGGACTTCATGTAAAATAACTACAGCCGTCACAACAAGCCCTAAACTCGTACCCTCCACAAAAGCCGCGGCAATGATTAAACCATCAATAAAATTGTGAGCCCCGTCGCCCAAAAGCGTCATATAACCAAAAGTGTGAACTTCGCACTTCTCCTTATGGCAATGTCTCCATTGTAAAACTTTTTCTATAATAAAAAATGCCACAAAAGCAACGAGCACCCAAATAAAAATCGGCTTACCATCTGCTTTTTCTATCGCCTCAGGAAGAAGGTGGATAAAGGCGCCGCCCATCAGAGCACCCGAAGCCAACGCCACGAGCGTAAGCAATATTTTCTCCAAATATTTCTCCCGCAAAGCCAAAGTAAAAACACCGATCAATGAGATCAAACTGACAATAATTGTACTTCCAATAATCCAAAGCAGGGGATTCATATTTTATTTCTTTATTTTTCAAAAAAGCGGGATACCAGAATCGAACTGGCGCCTACTCCTTGGAAGAGAGTCGTACTGCCACTATACTAATCCCGCACTATTTAAAGTTCCGAATTTTTCGATGTCCCGCGTTGGAGGATCTTCTCCAAAATTTCACACTCATCTTTTGGTAATCGAGTCACAGCTATTTTTATATTTTTACAATCAATTTTTCTGCCTTCTTTTTTGACTAAAGCTATTGCCGTCGCCCGATGATGACCTTCGAGGCAAACTAATTTTCCATTATCTTCTCTAACTAACCCGATAAATTCCGTGGGGCAAGGAAAATTTCTTGCCAAGGCCGCAACTGCATCATGATTTCTAAAAAAATCGTAATTCTTGGGGATACTTAGCAATTCTTCAAAGGAATTTTTGTTCTTTTCTGGCAATCTTCCTTGCCATCCGCCGTATGGACCAACAAGCATCGCTGAAATATCATTTATAGGATCCGTAAATTCATAAATTTTCCAAACCCGTTTTTCTGCGTCAATTTGTGCGGCTGAAAATCTTCTCCATGATTCCCAATCCGGCCAACCTTTAATTTCCGTGGCAGTCCTAATCCATCCGGGGTTATTAGCCTCGCGATTTCTCCATTTTTCAAAAACCTCTTCCCAGGTTGTATCGCTAATAAATTTAAGCATAATTTATCCAAATCGGGGTGCCGGGAATTGAACCCGGGTCTCATGCTCCCAAAGCATGCATACTACCGTTGTACTACACCCCGGTTTTAAAACGCGAAATGCCGGGGGTGAGAATCGGACTCACGACGCAAGGATTTTCAGTCCTTCGCTCTACCACTGAGCTACCCCGGCATACTAAAATATAATATAAAAATTTCCTTGCTTAATTCTTTGGTGTAATTCTTTGGTGGGCGCGGGAGGAATCGAACCTCCGACCTCGTCATTATCAGTGACGCGCTCTAACCGACTGAGCTACGCGCCCATAAACCCACCAAAAGTGTTTCTAAAATGATAACAAAAATGATTGGTTCTTGCAAGAGTTTACCAATCATTTTTATTTTTGACGACTTGAAGTAATAGAAGTACGGCTTTCTGTCTTTTTTTCACACCTAATAACTGTTGAAAGTTTCAAATAAATGAAACTTCGACCAATCTTGTCCCGTGAGGGGGACAATATTATTTTCTCCCTAGAAAGGAGGTGATCCACCGACAGCTTCCGCTACCGGTGCCTTGTTACGACTTCGCCCCTATCATCGAGTTTACCCTCGTTGCCCTTGCGGGCCGCTTCAGGTACCCCCGACTCTCTTGGCGTGACGGGCGGTGTGTACAAAACCCGAGAACGTATTCAACGCGCCGTGGCTGATGCGCGTTTACTAGCGATTCCGGCTTCATGAGGTCGAGTTTCAGACCTCAATCCGAACTGGGATCGGTTTTATGGGATTAGCTCCACCTTACGGTTTGGCAACCCATTGTAGCCGACCATTGTAGCACGTGTGTCGCCCAGGACGTAAGAGCCATGCTGATTTGACGTCATCCTCACCTTCCTCCCCCCACTTAATTTTCCAAAATCGCCAAATAAAATTGACGACTCATAATTTTTACGAACAATGAAATAAATTTCACTGCTCTGAAAAACTAAGTGGGGGGCAGTTCGGCCAGATATAGTAACTGGCCGTGAGGGTTGCGCTCGTTTCCCGACTTAACGGAACATCTCACGACACGAGCTGACGACAACCATGCAGCACCTGTGCTGGAATCCGATTTAACGGTCCTCTCCCGTTTCCGGGTGAATACTTCCAGCATGTCAAGCCCTGGTAAGGTTCCACGCTTATTGTCGAATTGAACCACATGCTCCACCGCTTGTGCGGGTTCCCGTCAATTCCTTTGAGTTTTAGCCTTGCGGCCGTACTCCCCAGGCGGGGTACTTAACGCGTTAGCTTTAGTATACGGCACTGAGAGGGTCGATACTCCCAATGCCCAGTACCCATCGTTTAGGGCGTGGACTACACGGGTATCTAATCCGTATCGCTACCCACGCTTTCGTCCCTGAGTGTCAGAACTGTTCTAGCAAGCTGCCTTCGCATTTGGTGTTCTTGCCGATATTAACGCATTTTACTACTACACCGGCAATTCCGCTTGCCTCTCCCAGTCTCTAGTCTTATAGTTTCCTCGGCGGTTCTCGAGTTGAGCTCAAGAATTTAACCGAAGACTTACAAAACCACCTGCGGACCCTTTACGCCCAGTAAATCCGGATAACGCTCGAGGTCTCTGTATTACCGCTGCTGCTGGCACAGAGTTAGCAACCTCTTATTCCTCTGGTACGGTCAGTGTTCATCCCAGAGAAAAGCAGTTTACAACCCGAAGGCCTTCATCCTGCACGCGGCGTCGCTCCCTCAGACTTTCGTCCATTGGGGAATATTCTCGACTGCAGCCTCCCGTAGGAGTGTGGACAGTGTCTCAGTTCCACTGAGGCGGGTCGCGCTCTCACGCCCGCTACTCGTCATAGCCTTGGTGCGCCATTACCGCACCAACTAGCTGATAAGCCATAGGCCCCTCCCAAAGCGACTCTTGCGAGCCTTTCTTTTTCTGACATATGTCAGAAAACCACATGTGGTATTAGCCCTCCTTTCGGAGGGTTGTTCCACACTTTGGGGTAGGTTACCAATGTGTTACTCACCCGTTTGCCACTAGTACAATCCTTGCGGACCGCACTCGTTCGACTTGCATGCCTTAGACACGCCGCCAGCGTTCATCCTGAGCCAGGATCAAACTCTCAAAAAGAGTATTTGTTGTTCAAGATGAAACTAAATACTTTATAAGGTCCCGCATTTCTGCGGGATGTTCTAGTTTGAGAACTAGAACAAATTGGCGTACTTCTATTACTTTAAGTTGTCAAAGAAATGGATACTAAATGTCGCTATTTCTAGCGACAAAAGTATATTACAATGTTCTTTCTAAATTGTCAATTTTCAAATATGTGTTTGGCTGTTTTTTGCTTAATTATAAATCAAAAAACGCAACAACTTTCAAGAACAAGTGTATTTTAACTCCTTTGATTTTTTGTGTCAAGACCCTTTTCCACACTTTTTCCACAATTAAAATATTCAAATAAAAATTCTTCTTGTTTGTCATTCCCGTACCGCATCAAGTGCGGGGTAAACTCCAGCGGGAATCCAAAAAAAATAATTTACTGGATCCCCGAATTAAATCCGAGGATGACATCTTAAATAATATTATTTTATAAAAAATTTGAAAATAAAAAAAGAGGGCAGATCGTAGAAACCTGCCCTCGCGGAATGTGGTCCAAAACGCCAAGGCCTCAAGTTCCAAAGAACCAAAGACTCAAGGCGTCAAGAGACACACTACTGAAGGGAACCCGAACCGAAGTTCCGAAGCGAATTGTCGACGTCGTCGGCGTTGAGGTGAACCTTGCCGTAGTCGCGGTCGAAGTTGAGGCACGGAGCGTAGCCGAACTCGCCCTCGCCGTCCGGCGCAACTTCCAGGTCGAGCGCGTCCACGAACGGAATCGTCTTGCCGTTCATGGAGGTGGCCCAGCGCGGATGCAGAGCCGCGATCAAGGGCAGTTCCTGCCCCATGCCCATGAGTTCCGTGGAACCCTGAACGACGCGCGCGTCACGCACCGCGATATCCTGGTAGGCGCGACCGAGTTCGGCCACGGCCCAGCGGAGACCCGCGGGGCGCGGCTTGGCCTTCTCACGGGGCCGCACGCCCTTGGGCGTCATGACGAGGCCGTCCCACTTCCAGGTTCGCTCCTCGCCGTGAATCGCGACGCAGGCCTCCCAGTTCCGCTGGAAAGTTGTGAGCGCGTCGCCCGTCTCGTAGAGCAGGACGACCGCGTAAAGGACGTTCTTGCCCGAATCCGGCGCGGTGGGCGGGGCCCCCAGAGCGGCGATCGCTTCGGCCGTGATGGCCGGATCGCACCAGAGGAGACCGTTGAGCCGAAGAAGGATCTTCACCTGCTCCTCGGGCGGCGTGAAAAGACGGTACTTCTGGATGGCCGCCACGATGTCGGCCCGCATCGCCTCGTTCGCGGCGATTGCGGCGTAGTCGTCCGGCGTCACGCCATCCTGCTGCAGTTTCAAGAGCACCTGGGTTTCGTCTCCCCGCCGCAAATCGGCGGTCAGCGTCGGGCTCGCCTTCATGGCTCGCCCTCCTTTCTTTTGGCTCGTCCCGCAGTACTGCGGGACTGGCCGTTTTCTGTCGGCGAAATGCCAGACAGATTGCCTCACCCTTGAGGACAACGCTTTATATTAACATGAATTTTTAAAAAGTCAAGGGCAACCAAAAGGACAGTCCTTATTGTACAAGGACTATCCTTTATATAAAAATTTATTTTTTTATTTGTTTCAACCGCCACTCTTCAATTTTTTTATGATCTCCGGACAATAAAACTTTCGGCACCTGATATTTTTTATTAAGAAATTTAAAAATTTCCGGACGGGTGTAGACCGGTACGCCGATGCCTAAACGTTTTTCTTCAAGCGATTCAGTCTTTCCTAAAACTCCGGGGATTTGCCGCGCCACAGCATCCACCAAAACCATGGCCGGCAGTTCGCCACCAGTCAAAACGTACGGACCAATAGAAATTTCCGAAAATTCAAAACCTAACTCTTTAATAATTTTTTTCACGCGCTCGTCCACGCCTTCGTAGTGGCCACAAATTAAAATTAGACGATCATATTTTTTTGCGAACTCGGCCGCCACCGTATTATCAAACTGTTTTCCTCCGGCGGAAAACAAAATCACTCTTGTTTTTTTATTTTTCTTCATCGCGCGGAGTGCCTTGGCGAACGGCTCAACTTTTAAAACCATCCCCGGCCCGCCGCCGTACGGCTTGTCGTCAACCGTTTTGCGCTTATCAGAAGTCCACTTCCGTAAATCATGGATATTTATTTTTATCAATTTCTTTTTTTGTCCGCGCGAAATTATGCTCTCGGAGAAATAAGAGGAAAAAATTTTTGGAAAAATTGTGATGATATCAAATTGAAGCATATTTAAATTGTATTATCTCTTGGCCCGTCTGTCGAGTTTTCAGAATAAAGGGCATGCGCCCTGTGTTGGCTGCGCTCGCTCGGAAATGAAAAAAATTTTTCATTTCTCTCACTCACTTGCCAATAAAATAACACACCAACTTGTGGTGTGTTATTTTTATATATTGATGTTTTAGATTTTCAAGTCTTCAACATCTGCGTCAACATCGGAAGAAGGAGCCGGGCCTCTTCGATTCATCCGTGAACCTTCCGGTTCGTAGATTTTCAAATTGACTCTGGCTTTTTCCTTCGCGCCGACGATCTTCAATAGAGTTCTGATTGAGCGAGCGGTTTGACCCTGCTTGCCGATCACATAACCCATATCTTCCGGATGAATTTTGAGAGTGATTAAAACTCCCATTTCGTCGACCGTTCTTTCGGTCTTAACGTCTTCCGGATGATTGACGATCTGTTTCACGATGTATTCAACGAACTCTTGATCTTTTTCTGCCATACGTTTCTTTTCTTGTTTAATGTTCAGAAAATAGCTACTTTGCTGTTCGACCATGCACAGAAGAGCTATTTATATTATTACAATAACATTTTTTTCAAAAATTGTCAACCCTTACGCCTTTGCCTCTTCTGATTTCGTTTCCTCGGCCGGGGCTTCTAGTTTCTCTTCAACCTTGGTCGCTTCTTCTGTCTTCCCTTCCTCTGCAGAGGCTTCAATTTTCACCTCTTCAACTGGCGCCTCAGCCTTTGGCTCTTCTTTTTTTTCTTCGGCGACGGTTTCAGTTTTTGGCTCTTCGGGTTTTGCCGCTTCAGTCTGTGCTTCAGCTTTGGGAACCGCCGGAGCTGCTTCGCTGGCTTTTTTACTTTCCGCCGCCTTAGCCGCGCGCCGTTTGCTGATTTTCACCATTCGAACTTTCGGCGCGTTTATCACTCCCTGATTAACTAAAATATTGTTTACGGTTTCAGAAAGTTTAGCGCCCTTTCCTATCCAATATTTTAATCTTTCTTCTTTAAGATCAACTAGCTTGGCTTCCTTTTTTGGATAATAATGTCCGAGGATTTCTAAATATTTTCCCCAGGGATCTTTGCTTTTTTCCGAAACAATCACGCGATAGCTGGGCTGGGCGCTTTTGCCCGTGCGAGATAGTCTAATCATTAACATAATTTTATAAAAACAATTAATTACTTAATTACTCATTTACCTTTCTGCGGGCCGTAATTGGGTAATTAAGTAATTGGGTAATTTTGATTATACTGCCATCTTGCCTCATAGCCAATTACTTGTCAATATTTACCGTCCTCTCGGCCTGCTCCAAATTCAAACTCAGAAGCCTTGAAACGCCGTCCGCTTCCATGGTCACGCCATAGAGAATATTCGCTTTCTGCATCGTAGCGCGATTATGGGTGATTAAAATAAATTGGGTTTTATCCGTCAACTCGTCAAAAACATTGGCAAAGCGGATTGAATTTGATTCATCAAGCGCCGCGTCAACTTCATCTAAAACAACGAATGGCGCGGGGTTCTGGGAAATAATTGCCGAGAGAAGCGCGATGGAAGTCAGCGCTCGTTCGCCGCCGGAGAGCATTCCAATTCCTTTTAGCCGTTTTCCTGGCGGAGTGGCCTCCACTTCAATTCCAGCGATAAATTCTTCGCCTTTCTTTTTCTTTTCTTCAACCGGCGCTTCTTCTCCTTCGGCTACTGCTTCATCTTCATCAACTTTAATTTCTTTTTTTAAAATCAATTGCGCCTTGCCGCCGCCGAACAAAATTTTAAAATATTTTTCAAACTCATCATTAATTTTTCCAAAAGCCGTATCAAATTGTTTTTTAATAATTCCGTCCAATTCGCCGATTACTTTCATTAGAGAATCTATCGCCCCGCGCAAATCGGCAATCTGGGTTTTTAAAAATTCGTAACGCTCGCTTGATTCCTTATATTCTTTTTCCGTTTCGGGATCAATACCGCCAATTAATTCCAGCTGATGTTTAAATTTAAAAATTTTCTCGTGCCAATCCGGCTCAAACCCAGCTGGCTCGCCAAGTTCCGCCGGATCACCGACTTCCTGCCTAATTTCCCGTTCCAAATCTTCGCGCCGCGCCGCGGCTCCGGCAGTTTCCACTTGAATCGCGTTTATTTCCGAAGACAACATATAGAGCTCGTGCTGTTTTAACTGAAGATTTCTCTGCAATTCAAAAAAACTTCGCCGTTCGGCTTCCTGCTCACGGTTGAAATTTTCAATTTTTACCTGAACCTCGGTCAGGGCGCGATTTATATTTTCAATTTCTCCGACAATTTTTTCCAATTCCTTGGGAAGAGCCGGATCAATTTTCGCTGCTTCTTTTTTCGCCGGCTCGCGTTTCAGTTTAGCAAAAAAATCCGCAAATTCTTTTCGCAAACCTTCCGCTTCCTTTTTTAAATCAATTAGGGCGCTCGTGTCTTCCGCCTTAACTAATTTTTTAACAAAATTTTCATAATTTTTAAATAAATCTTCCACTGTCATTTCAATTTCATTGGCTGGCATAGCCATTGGCCGGACAAGTTCCGCATGCTCGGCAAGCGCCATCTTATTTTTTATCATCATATCCCGCTCGCGCAAACGATTTTTTTCTTCAAACAATTTTTCGTATTCGCTCTGAAGTCTCCGGAAAACGTCCGAAGTCGGCTGCTCTTTTTCCATTGTTTTTAATTTTCCTTCGGCCTCACCAACTTCTCCTTCCAATTTTTTCTTTTCCTCCAAAAGCGGCGCGACGCGCGTTTCCTCATTTTTCATTTTGCCGTTCAATTCTTTCCAAAGATGGCTATAGTATTTTTTCTGTAAATTTTTTAATTCAGCCTCAACCTGGCTTCGCTCAGCCAAACGCTTCATTTGCCGCGTCAAAGATTTCACCCGCGGTTCAATTTCCGCGAAAAGAATTTCCGCCTGGCGCAAATTTTCCTCGCTAGCTTTTAATTTATTCAAAGCCTGGTCCCGCTTCATCTGGTATTGTTCCACGCCAGTTGCTTCATCAAAAAATTCTTTGCGTTCAGCCGGCGTTGCCAAAAGCATAGCGTCGACCATTCCCTGGCCGATAATGGCGTAAGTCTTTTGACCAAAATTAGATTGCGCCAAAAGTAAAAGAACATCGGAAAGTCGGACCTTGCTTTTATTTATCAAGTATTCACTCTCGCCGCTCCGATAAACTCGGCGGGTCAAAACCACTTCGCGAAAATCAATCGGCGCGGAACCGTCTTCATTATTTAAATACAATGAAACTTCCGCGAATCCCATGCGCGGCTTTTTGGGCGATCCGGAAAAAATCACGTCTTCCGATTTTTTCCCGCGGAGCAATTTCAAACTCTGCTCGCCCAAGACCCAGCGGACGGCGTCGGCAACGTTTGATTTTCCAGAACCGTTGGGACCCACAATCGCGGCAATGCTTTTCCCGCCCTTGTCTTTCGGGGTAAACTCCAAAACTGTCTTATTGGCAAAAGACTTAAATCCTTGAATTTCTAGTTTCTGTAGATACATATTGATATATTCTACAATTTAAGTATATCTTTGACAAGATTTCGTGATAGTATTAAGATAGGTTATTCATAAATTTCTATTATGTCACAACGTACCGAACAATTTGAAGAATTGATTATCCGCGATCTTGGCGAGTTTTTCTTGCGAGAAGTGGAATTTCCGCTTGAATGCCTAGTTACAATTACCCGGGCCAAAGTCTCGGACGATCTAAAATACGCCACGGTCTGGCTTTCGGTTTTGCCGGAAAAATTCACGGGAACCTGCCTTGCGATTGCCGGCCGAGCCGCCCGCGAATTTCAAAAAAAATTATTTAGAAAAATGAATACAAAATTCGTCCCAAAAATAAATTTTAAAATCGACATCACGGAAAAAAAGGCCGAAGTGGTGGAAAATTTGATTAACCAAGTCAAAGATGAACTTTCATAAATATTGCCTGAGCATGTCGAAGGCCGACCCTTTGATTTCGCCGTGCTTCGTTCAGGGCGTAAACTTACTACTTCTAAACTCAAATGAACCAGATATTAATTAATAAATTAGAGCAGCTGATTTTAGCCGCCCAAAAAATCTTAGTCATGGTCCATCAAAAACCGGACGGAGACGCGCTTGGCTCTGGTTTGGCTTTTTCCGAATTTTTAGATACACTCGGAAAAACCAATGATTTTTTTGCCTTGGGGCCAATCTCAAGTTCCGCCGACTTTCTTCCCAGCCGGAAAAAAATTAAAAGTAATTATAACGAAATTACTCTCTCTGATTATGGTTTGATTATAATTTTGGACTGCGGCGACTTAAAACAGACAGGAATTGAAACGGAAATTCGCGCTCTTTCTCCCGCCTTGCCAATCATTAATATTGACCACCACAGAACAAACGAAACTTTCGGAGTGCTTAATATTTTGGATCCGGAATCTTCTTCCACGGCAGAGATTGTTTTTTCCCTTTTTGAACAATTAAATTTCTCATTTAGCAAAGACGCGGCCACCCTGCTTTTGACTGGCTTAATTACCGACACGGCCAACTTCAGCAATCCTGCCACAACTTTTTCCTCTCTTGAAGCCGCCGGAAAACTTTTGGCTCGGGGAGCAAGGCTTGGGGAAATTTCTTCCAATGTTTTGCAAAATAAATCCTTGGATGTTTTAAAATTTTGGGGAGTAATTTTATCCCGCCTCACGGAAAATAAAGAATTGGGCATTGTTACGACCGTGATTACCCAAGAAGACTTGGAGTTGGCCAATCTGGACGAGGAAGCGCTTGAAGGCGTGACAAATTTTTTAAATAATTTAAAAGGCGCAAAAATGGTTTTGGTTTTGAAAGCCCTGGAAGATGGAAAAATTAAGGGAAGTTTTCGAACAACTGTCCCGGGAATTGATGTTTCTCGGCTCGCCAAAACTTTTGGTGGGGGAGGACATGCAAAAGCGGCTGGATTTACCATTCCAGGAAAATTGGTTAAAATAGAGGGAGGATGGAGGATAGAATAACAATTAACTATTTACTATGAGCCGAGAATTTTTTAGACCAATCATTTCTGAAGAGGAGAACAAGGGATTGAAAACCCTATACGACGAAGCAGTAACTAAATATGAGGCGGCGCTCGGCGTTCCGCCGCCAGAAGACTGGACGACCGAACAAATTGCTGAAGCCACGGATAAAAAAACCGCGCATCAAGATAAGATTCTCGCCGAAATACATAAACCAAGCGGCCTAAAAAGCAGGAGACTTGGTCGCCCGAACAGGCGCGGCCATCGCCGAGGGCTCAAACCGGTAAAACATCGCGAAGCAGCTTAAATTTTAAAACTTAAAATAAAAACATGACGACAAAAAATAACGACCTAAATTATCAACATCTCATCCCGACCGTAATTGAAAAATCAACATACGGCGAGCGGGCTTATGATATTTATTCAAGACTTTTGAAAGACCGTATTGTTTTTTTGGGCGACACGGTTGATGACGGAGTGGCAAACACAATCATTGCCCAGCTTTTATTTTTAGAAAGCCAGGACAAAGAAAAAGATATTAAGCTGTATATCAATAGCCCAGGCGGATCAGTGACCGCGGGACTTGCGATTTATGACACAATTCAATACATCAAGCCTGATGTTTCCACAATTTGTGTTGGCTTGGCCGCGAGCATGGCCGCGACGCTTCTGGCCTCCGGCACAAAAGGAAAAAGATTTGTTCTGCCAAACTCGGAAATTTTAATTCACCAAGTAATGGGCGGGGCGGAAGGACAGGCGATTGATATTAAAATTCGGGCAGAAAGAATTTTGCGAATTAAAGATCGCTTGAATGATATTTTAGCCAAACACACCAGCCAACCGCTCGCGAAGATTGAGAAGGATACAGACCGCGATTATTTTATGACCGCGGACGAGGCATTAAAATACGGGATAGTAGATAAAATAATCAAAAAATAAATATAAGAGAGCAAAAAACGGCCCCTTACGGCCGTTTTTGTTATTACATAAAAACATCTCTTTTTTCTTTAAAATAAACTCTTTTTAACTATTTTGTCAACAGCTCTTGACAAAATATTTCTTTTATTCTATAATAAAAAGCTGCATAATCAGACGATTGTGCGGTAAAACAGAAAACAACCCTAAACAAGGAGGAAAGAGAAATGAGCGCGAAGCTCCATGCTTGGCTGAAGGGGATCTCCCCAGAAGCCCGCACCGACCCCTTCGAGATGGCAGTCGTTCAGGGCATGGCCGCTCAGGAAGCAGTCTCCTCGGCTCTGAGGGACTTCGTCACTGCCGAGCCCGAGACCCCTTCCTGGCTCGTCCAGTGGGCGACCAAGCTCACCGACGACGAGACCAGAAGGATCACGGCGAAGCGAGACGAGGAGCAGAGGATCCTCCGCTCTTACGCGGAGAGGGTCCTCGACGACGACCCGGCCAGGTGGTCCGACATCGAAAGGAAACGAGCGGAGACACTCGGACGGCGACTCGCGGCCGCGAACCTGGTCTTGAGGGCGCGGGACGAGGCGGTGGGGGGGCAGACCGTGGCCACCTTTCTCCCCACCGAGACCAAGAAGGCCGCCTCGACGGCAGCCTGACAGCTCTGGCGGGTGACGCAAAGTTTCTTCGGAAACTGAAACGTCACCCGCCTCTTTTTTTATTTTGCCTTTCCGCGAAGGCGGAAAAACGAAAAGTTGTTGAACGAGCGATAGCGAGCGAACTCCGCTCAAAAGAGGATTCCAAAGGAGGATGTTCCTTTGGTCGGAGAGCGGAATATTTGTTCCCGCCCGACGAGACTTCTTTTATTTAAATCTTGACAAAGGCTAATAATTTTAGTATTTTAAATTGTATGCCGTGAAAGGAGGAAACATGGCAATAAGGACACTTGGCGTCCCTTGCCCGGGCGGCATCGCCGCAGCCATGGCTTGGGTTCTTGGCAAAGCCTGCGAGAACGAACACGATGTCCCCAAACGAGTAAGCGAGCTTCTGCGCTTCCCAAAGCAAAGCCGAGCAACTTGCCCCTGCGGCTGCCACGACTACACTGGAGAAGCAAGCCGCTGTCCAAACTGCGAAGAACCTCTTTTTCGCTGAACAGCCCCTACGCCTTGCGACTACATATCGCGGGCGTTTTTATTTAAAAAATCACCCCCTGTGGATATTTTGTGGATTTCCTGCTTTCCTGTTGACAACAAAACTAATTTTGTTTAAACTTACGAAAGAAAACTAGATTAATTTTTTATAACTTACCATGCAACTCAACTCAAAAACTCTGCAAAAAAACACTATTGAGCTGGAAATCGAAGTTCCAGTTGAAGAATTAAAAACTTTTTTAGATAAGGCGGCAACAATCCTTGCTCTTGAAGTAAAAATTGACGGCTTCCGGCCGGAAAAAGTTCCTTTTGATGTTCTAGTAAAACATGTCGGAGAAATGACAATTTATGAAAAAGCTGCGGAACTGGCCGTGAAAAAAACTTACGCCAAAATTGTAAAAGACGAAAATTTGGAAACGCTTGGCTCCCCGGAAATTTCTGTTGTAAAACTCGCGCCGGGCAATTCCTTGATTTACAAAGCCAAGGTTTCCCTTCTCCCCCATATTAAACTTGGTGATTATCATAAAATAAAAATTTCCCGCAAAAAAAGCGAAGTTCCGGAAGAAAAAGTTGACGCGGCACTCCACGATTTGCAAAAAATGCAGACTAAAGAAGTCCTGGTCAGTCATCCAATTAGGAAAGGCGACAAGGTTGTTTTAGATATGGAGATGTTTCTTGATAAAGTGCCTCTTGAGGCCGGCCAAACAAAAGATCACGCTGTTTATATGGCCGAATCATACTATGTCCCGGGCTTGACTGATCAACTGCTCGGCCTTTCCGCCGGTGATTGCAAAGAATTTTCTCTGCCTTTTCCCAAAGAACATTACCAAAAAAATATTGCCGGGAAAAATGTCGATTTTAAAGTAAAAATCATTTCCGTTTTTGAACTCCAACCGCCAGCTCTGGATGACGCTTTCGCCAAAACTCTGGGGCAGGGGTCATTTGATGATTTAAAAAACATAATTCGCAAAAATTTGCTCGCAGAAATGGAAAACCAGGAAGAGGCGCACCTCGAAGAAGAAATTTTAAAGCAGGTTGTGGCCGAAGCGCGTATTGAAGACATCCCTGAACTACTCATTAATTCCGAGGCCCACAAAATGGTCCATGAATTGGAAGATTCTTTGGCTGAACGAGGAGTTAATTTTGAAGATTATTTAAAAAATATCAAAAAAACTGAAAATCAATTAATGTTGGAGCTTGCGCCGCGGGCCGTGGAACGGATAAAAACCGCGCTCGCGATTAAAGAAATTGCCGCCGCGGAAAAAATAGAAGCGACAACCGCGGAAATTGATGAAGAAGTAGCTAAGCTGCGCGAAGCTTACAAAAATGAACCTGATCTTTTGGACAGAGTCCAGTCAGATGAGTCAAAACAATATCTTGGAAACATCATTAAAAATCGCAAAGCCGTAAAATTACTCAAAGATTTAGCCACAAGATAATGCGCCTCGCAATAATTTCTGACAGCCACGACAACATCCCAAACATGGAAAAAGCGCTTACATGGATAAACCAAAATAATGTCGAATTAATTATCCACTGCGGAGATTTGGCCGCGCCATCGATGTTAGCTGAAATTATTGCGCCAAAATTTTCCGGAGAGTTCCATTTTGTCCACGGAAACGTTGGCGATCCGGAACTTTTAGAAAAAATTGCCAAAGATTTTTCCAATGTTACGGCCCACGGCGAGGTCGGCCAAATTGAGTTAGATAACAGAAAAATTTCTTTTACTCATTTCCCGGAAAAAGCGCTTGAGTTAGCCAAAAAAGACGAGCTTGACCTTGTTTTTTACGGCCACACTCATAAACCCTGGGAAGAAAAAATCGGCAGAACACGGCTTGTAAACCCGGGAACTTTGGCTGGGATGTTTTATCGGGCGACCTTCGCAGTTTACGACACGAAATCTGACAAACTAGAACTAAAAATTTTAGAAAGAATTTAAAAAATATCTTTAATTTAAAAAATTATGTCCACAAAAAGAACCTATCAACCAAAAAAACGCCACCGAAAAAAGGTGCACGGGTTTTTAAAAAGAATGTCCTCGCCCGGCGGCCGAAAAGTCTTAAAAAGAAGAAAGGCCAGAGGAAGAAAAAAATTGACTGTTTAAAAATTTTCAAAACCATGTTACCCAAACCCCACCGCTTATTATCTGAAAAGGATTTTCAAAAAATCTGGAAAAGGGGACGGTCTTTTTATACTAAAATGCTCGGTTTTAAACTTTTAGAAAATAGCCTGACCGTTTCCCGTTTCGGAATTGTGATCGGAACAAAAATTTCCAAACTTGCCACAGTTCGAAACCGGACAAAAAGGCAGATCCGGGAAATAATCCGGGAAAAAATTAAAAAAATCGCTCCAGGATACGACCTTGTTATTACAGTTCTGCCCGCAACACTCGGAAAAACCTACGATGAGCTAAAAAAAGATGTAATTTCCGGCCTCAACCACTTTAACCTTATAAACAAATGACTTTTGTCGCCTTCGCAGCCAGAAAAACCGTCTTGAAAGTCATAAAGGTTTACCAAAAAACGCTTTCTTTTGACCATGGATTCTTTTCATTTCTATTTCCTAATGGTTTTTGTCGTTTTCACCCGACTTGTTCTGAATATGGCTACGCGGCAATAGAAAAATACGGCATTTTCCGAGGAGGAACCAAGGCTTTTTGGAGGGTATTACGCTGTAACCCGTTTTCCAAAGGAGGTTTTGACCCCTTGAAGTAACAAATGATTATCTTAATTTTTTCGTAAGAAATTTTCAAAACAGTTTTCCCCAAGTAATCAACACCTTATTCACTTTTCGCCTCTTTTCACCCTATTTTAGCACTTCTATATCTATGATATATTAGAAAAGGTGATTGCCAGACCATAATTCTTCTCCTTATGACTAACCAACAACTTTGGCAGGCGGTTCTAGGTGAGCTGGAACTAAACCTCACAAAAGCCAATTTTACCACTTGGTTTAAAAATACCGCGATCTCTTTTATTGATGGAGAAAAGATTACGGTCGGCGTACCCAACACTTTTACCAAAGCGTGGTTGGAAAATAAATATCATCAATCAATTTTAAAAACTTTACAAAAAATTGTCGGCGGACACGTCAAAGAAATAATTTATCGCGTGGAAGCAGTCAAGCCCCAGACACAAAAAATGGATGTCCCCGTGGCAATAGGACAGGCCCTAACGGAAAAACCAAAAACCGCGACCGAAGCTCCGAGCAACCACTTTGGTTTAAACCCCAAATACACTTTTCCTAATTTCGTTGTTGGAAAAAACAATGAGCTCGCTCACGCCGCGGCTCAAGCTGTCTCAAAAAATCCGGGCAAGAGCACGTACAACCCGCTTTTTATTTATGGCGGCGTGGGGCTCGGCAAAACTCATCTTCTTCAGGGAATCGGCCATTCCCTTTTGGAAGCCGATTCAAATAAAAAAGTTCTTTACACCACCAGCGAAAAGTTTACCAACGATTATATTCAGGCCATAAGATCCAGGACCACAGAAAAATTTAAACAAACTTATCGCACACCAGACCTGCTCTTAATTGATGACGTGCAATTTATGGCGGCTAAAGACGGAACGCAGCAAGAATTTTTTCATACCTTCAACGACCTGCACCAAGCCGACAAACAAATCGTGATGACTTCCGATCGCCCGCCCAAAGCAATCCCCGCGCTGGAACAACGATTAATCTCCCGTTTCGAATGGGGGATGATCGCGGATATTTCGCAACCGGATTATGAAACGCGCATCGCCATTTTAAAAGCAAAATGCTCAGAGAAAGGCCTCGTTCTAGATCAAAAAATTATTGATCACATTGCTCTTATCATCCAAAACAATATCAGGGAATTGGAAGGCGCTTTAAATAAAATTATTGCCTACGAGCAATTTCAGCATGCTCCCTTAACACTTGACCTGGTAAAAAGAATCCTTGTCTCTCACGTAATTTCCGGGAAAAAATCCGCTACGCCAAAACAATTAATAAACATCGTGGCGGAATTTTACGACCTAAAGCTTGATGAACTTTTGGGGCAATCCCGCGAAAAGCGTTTGGCTTTTCCCCGCCAGATTGTAATGTATTTGATGCGCAAAGAACTTGAAAGCTCTTATCCCGCGATCGGCCAGGAGCTCGGCGGCCGCGACCACACAACCGCGATGCACGCTTTTGAAAAAATCACTCGCGAGGTGGAAACAAGCGACAGACTAAAACAAGAAATCGAACAAATAAAACAAAGATTATACAACTAAAAAATAAAAATGTTATCCTCTTTTCCTGTGGAAAAGCCTGTGCCAAAAAATTGATAAGCTGGGAACAAAAAGTTCAAAAAAATTTGATCAAAAAAATTCCGCGCCAAGAGTCCACAACAACAAAAAATTTCTCCACACCCCAAAAAGCGAAAAAAATCTTTCAACAAAAAGGTTTTAGAAAAATTATCCACAAAAATCAAAACGCTTGTTATTATTATATATAAATATTTAAAACAAAATTGATATTGATATGAAACTTTCTTGCACTCAAGAAAATTTAAATCGTGGTCTTCTAATTTCAAGCCACATCGCGAGTAAAAACGTTAATCTGCCCATTTTAAACAATGTTTTATTTCGCGCCGAGGGTGGAGTAATCACACTTATCGCGACAAATCTTGAGATAGGTATTAGGTGTGAGGTGAGGGGCAAGATTGAATCCGAGGGGGCGATTACTCTTCCGGCAAAACTCTTTGCTGACTATGTGAGTTCTTTGCCCAAGGATAAAATTGATCTTGATCTACAAGATCAAACATTGGAAATTAAATGTAAAAATTATGAAACCCGCCTCCGCGGCGCGGCCACGAGCGAGTTTCCTCTAATTCCCGAGGTGGCGAAAGAGGCGCCCTACAGCCTAGATGTGGGGAAATTTCATGAAGCGGTAAATCAGGTGGTTTTTGCCACTTCCACAAACGAAATCAGGCCGGAAATCAGCGGTATTTTAATGCATTTTGATGGAGCGGGAATGAAAGTCGTGGTAGCGGCAACAGATAGTTACAGGTTGGCGGAAAAAATTTTGGCTTTGGCGGGAAAGGAAAATGAAAATTCCCGCGATGTAATTGTTCCTGCCCGGACTATGCAAGAAGTCTTGCGGATTTTATCCGTTTTCCGGGACAGCGAAGATCCAGAAGCGCCGAACGTCGTGAAAATTTATCTCGCAGAAAATCAAATAATGTTTTCTTTAAACGGCGTGGATTTAGTTTCCCGCGTGATTGATGGACAATATCCGGACTATAAGCAAATTATTCCGGCGAGTTATGAAACAAGGGCGACCTTTAACCGCAACGAATTGATGAGGGTGGTAAAAACGGCCAGTCTCTTTGCCAAGCCTGGAATTTTTGATGTCACGTTTTCTCTTAAGCCGGGAAAAGAAAAAACTGGAGAATTAGTTTTGTCTTCAGCTAATTCACAATTCGGCGAAAACACGGTAAAGCTTGAAGCGGAAGTGGAAGGGAAGGAAAATGAAATTACTTTGAATTATAGATATCTTTTGGACGGGCTTGGAGCAATGGAGACAGAAGAAGTGGCCTTGGAATTAACTTCCGGCGAAAATCCGTGTCTCTTGCGGCCAAAGGTGGAAACAGTAGATTATCTTTATATCGTCATGCCGATTAAAAAATAGTTGAGTAACCGGTAATTAGTAATTAAAAAACAAAAAACATCCGGCGAAGTGCCGGGTGTTTTTGAATCTCAAAATAAGTTAACTGAGAAAAGTAGAAATTAAATTACCGACAAAATAGGAAGCGATAACGACCACAGCGGCGATCAGGAGATGTTCGCTGATTACTTTCCATGGCGCGATTTTTCCCGAACGGGCAATAAAGAAATTTGCAATGGTTAAAATTATAAAACCCCAAATTACGGAAATTATCGTCGCGGTTTTTAAATCGAAGATAAATACAGGAATGGCAAAAGTCATGGCAAAGAAAAATTTGGCAAAAAATGTGGCAAAAGTTGATTGCCAAACTTCGCTGTGGGTATGATTGTTTTCCGCCTCTTCGGAAACATGGATTCCTAGGGCGTCGGAAAAAGCGTCAGCTATAGCAATTGTTAGAATTCCCCCAAGCACGGCCAGGCGCGAGGAAGTTCCGGCAGCAAGACCGACTAAAAGGCCAAGAGTGGTGATAATTCCCGAGGTCAGGCCAAAGCTCAAACCGGTTTTTAGAGAAGAGTTGAGCATAATGTTTCAATTACCCAATTACTACTAGTTACCTAATTACTGGTTCATAAAGCGTAACTCGTGGTAATTAAGTAATTGGGTAATTATGAAAATATTTCTTTTAAGAGTGTATTTATATATTCCATTCCCGGATCGCCGGTTAAAACCACATCAAAAGTTTTTTTGAAATTTTCCAGGTTGGCGTCGACTTCTTCATTTAAAAATCCAATTTTCAAAAGGTTTTTATAGTCAAACCCTTCCACCATTCCGACGTCGTCTAAGCTGTCTCCCAGAAGAAGCACATTGTGCCGATTTTTTATTTCTCCAAATACTGGAAAATCTTTTAAAGTGACTTCGTATTTATTAAGAGAATGAATTAATGGTTCTTTGATGCCAATCATTTTGCCGTCGGCGTCGAAGTCAAAGAACGTGGCAATGATATGAACATTATTATAAAGCCGGCCAACTTGGTCTAGATACATCGCGACCATATCGCCCGGCGCGGCAGACATTATGATGAGCGGAATACTTCGTTCGTGCAAAAAATCAATAAACTCCATCGCTCCCTCGCGAAACTTTAAAGTTTTTTGCCCCACAATTTCTTTTAAGACTTGTTTTGTAAGCCCGCACTCGGCGAGCAATTTAAAATGTTCGCTCCACCATTCGTGCATCGCGGCCGATTTTTCCTCGCGGGAAATTTTTGGATCAAGTTCAATTGGATGATATCTATCAAAAAGGGCATGGGCTCTCGGGGCGTAATCCGGCGTCAAATATTTTCCGTTTCGGATTTGGGCAATCACGCTCGGCGACTTTTGTCCGTCCACAAACGCTTTGACTAAAGTTCTGTCAAAGTCAGAAAGGGCATGAAGATTCTCCGGCCCATCTTCTCGAATGGCGGACTTTAGTCTTTCTAAATTTTCTGGGCTAGAGGTTATATTATTTTGCATAAGCCGTGTTTTCTGTCCCGAGCCGAAGGCGAGAGCGCAGCATGGCGAGGAGCGGAATGAAATGAGCACCGCAGAGTTAATTTGCAATTTGCACCACTTAAATAAAACGAGTTTGTCGCCTAAATTGAAAAAACCAGAAACCGATAGTAGTAAAATTCACAAAATATTAAATAGACTGGTCCACACCTAAATTAATCTATATGAGTAAGTTTATGTACTACAAATATTGAAAGAAGAATCCCGACTATCGATAAGATGATATGGGCATAGGTTTCATTAAGTAATTGGATACGGTCCATTATTGTCCAAAGACTTCTGAAAACTAACACTGTTGAAAAAATCAAAATAACTTCTAAAATAATGTGTTTACTTTTTTTCATAAAGATAATTAAATATTGATTACCTATTTCAATTTTTTTTATTTAAAAAATTCATGAGAAAGAAGAATTAAGTAACTCCTTTACAAAAACTACGGCGACAAACTCTTAATACTAAAACTGAATAACCAACTCTTTAGCAAATTCCAAATTAATTTCACATAATGTCGCGATTAAGAGAAGTTTGCGAAGCAAATTTGGGAAAAATCTGCAAGATTTTTCCTCTTAATCGCTGTTATGTGTTTTTTCTGCAAGAAAAAATCGCGGAGTGAAACGGAGCGACAGTATGACGCAGGGCGGACACACTATATTTTAAAAATTGTGAGAGAATTATATCTTCAAAACTTTTTCTTTTCTTTTTCCAAATAAATCCCAAAATAGTTTATACTTTTGATTCTTCATATCCAACGCAAGAGTCCAAATAGTTTTTATTCCTGGGAAATTTTGACAAGTGTACGAATTTGGAGTTCCAAGAACTGTGATTATATCTGAAAACAGGAATTTACTTTTCTTGAAATTTATTTTTTGAAGCGTTTCATAATATCTAATAAATGTGTTGTGATAGGGAACTTTTTTCAACACAAAATCTTCATTTGCTAATTCAGTATCAACATAATGGTTTGTTTGGATTAAAACATCCTCTTTAGGATAAATTATTTTAAATTTTTTGGATGTGTGCTCAACTACCACCATATTTCCATTTTTATCTGCAATAAAAAAGTTTTTAGGACCACATAAAGGGACTTTTTCAAAAACTTTTATTGCTTCTTCAGTTGTTGAGCAGGTTTCAGCAATGAGTTTAGTCATGTGAATACAATTTAATCCATAAGACCAGTCATCACTATACGCAAATGTTAATCCAATAAACAAACCATTATCATTTATGGCATCATCTACGTTATAAAATAAGTTCTCTTTTTTAGTTCCTGCTTCAGCTCCATATGCCATGTCTGTTACTGCAATAAATGAATTTCTTTTAGGATTGTTAAACTTATACGCTTCAAAAAATTTCTCAGTCCCTGGAATCCAATCGTAATTTCTTCCAATAAAAATTCCATTTTTGTTATTAACCCCAAAAATAGTACAAGCTTTATCCAAATTAAGCTTATTAGTTATCAATAAAATTTCGTTGCAGATAAATTGATAAATTAATTTGTCTTTGTCAAAATTTCCTGCTTCGGCCATTGCTTCTAATTCCTGAAGTATCTCTGGATAATATTTTTTATAGACTCTAAGTTGGTTTTCATAAATTTTGGGATTTATTTTTACATTCTTAAAAGACATTCTATTCTTGGAATATATTTTTCCCTGTTGTTTCCCTAGTTCTGAAAAATCGCCTGAAAAAGTTTTGATATCCATAATAATATGATTAGACTTTAAGAAGTATATAAATATTTTTCTCGCAAATCAATCTGTGTCCGCCCGAGTAATATTGCACATAA